>JADFWF010000022.1 GCA_015222965.1 Pseudomonadota bacterium
CGAATAACGCAGCGTTTCGATATTATGCTGCAGCAGGGATTGATAGAAGAGGTCGAAACACTGTTTAACCGGGGTGACCTTCATGCAGAAATGCCATCGATCCGTGCAGTCGGTTATCGACAGGTCTGGGCATATCTTGCGGGTGACTATGGTTACGATGAGATGCGGGAAAAAGCCATAATCGCCACTGCGCAATTAGCAAAACGTCAGATGACCTGGCTGCGAAAAGAGACAGATTGTAATTTTATTGAGCCAAATGCATTAAATACGCCGAAAGTGCTGAAAAACCTCAAAATTTTACTATCATAGGGTGGTGGCAACTGCTGTAATTGTTATGTTCGTAGCTCGAACTGATTGCAGGCAGATATGTCTATACCCTATGATAAAAACAATAACGGGGATTCAACTATGTCAAAAGGGCACCACTTACAAGACCCTTATTTAAATGCGTTAAGAAAAGAGAGAGTACCAGTCTCTATCTTTTTGGTGAACGGCATCAAGTTACAGGGACAAATCGAATCATTTGACCAGTTTGCAGTACTGCTAAAAAACACGGTAACGCAGATGGTCTATAAACATGCAATCTCTACTGTTGTTCCATCACGCCAGATAAAGTGGAGTGAAGGTGATGATGCGGATGGACATGCTAACGGTGAGGGTAATAATTGAGTATAATTGCATAGACGATATGTAATGGTCGCCATCGGCGGCCATTTTTTTTGCCTGTTGTTTTTATGAATTGTTTCTAGCCAAATGGAAATAAAATCATAGTGATAAACGACATTAATAAGGTGCTGTAAAATTTTGATTTATAAAAAACAATGTTAGATGTCGAACGCGCCGAAGGCGGTAACCGGGCTATCCTGGTGCACATGGATATACACGAAGAAGCACATCGTGAAAACCTGTCAGAATTCAAAGAACTGGTATTGTCTTCCGGCGCAGAAATTATGACGATCGCGACCACCAGTCGCCAGAAAGCAGATCCCAGGTATTTCATCGGCAGTGGCAAGGCTAAGGAAATTGCTGAGCTGGTGAAAGCCCATGAAGCAGACCTGGTACTGTTCAATCATCAGCTTGCCGCCTCGCAGGAAAGAAACCTTGAGCGGTTAATCGAATGCCGCGTCTTAGACCGTACCGGTTTAATTCTGGATATCTTTGCGCAGCGTGCCCGTTCTTTCGAGGGCAAGCTACAGGTCGAACTGGCGCAGTTGAGGCATCTCTCAACCCGGCTGGTCCGAGGCTGGACTCACCTCGAGCGCCAAAAAGGCGGCATCGGCTTGCGTGGTCCGGGTGAAACCCAGCTGGAAACTGACCGTCGCTTATTGGGGCTGCGCATCAAGCAGATCAACAAGCGCCTGGATAAAGTCAGAAAGCAACGTGAGCAGGGCAGGCAATCTCGCCAGAAAGCAGAAATTGCCACCATCTCACTTGTCGGTTATACCAATGCAGGTAAGTCGAGCCTGTTTAATGTGCTCAGTGAAGACGAGGTTTATGTTCAGGATCAGCTGTTCGCCACGCTGGATCCGACATTGCGGCGTGTTGACCTGGCGCGGGATGTTTCTGTTATCTTTGCCGATACTGTTGGTTTTATTCGACATCTGCCGCATGACCTGGTCAACGCGTTTCGTTCGACATTGCAGGAGACCGCAGAAGCGCAGCTATTGTTGCACGTGATTGATTCTGCAGATGATAATCGCGATGCCAATATCAAGGAAGTCGAAAAAGTATTGAAGCAGATCGATGCCGATGGTATCCCCTGTATACATATAATGAATAAAGTGGATCTGACAGGGGTTAAACCGAGAATGGATTATGCGGACGATGGCAGTGTGAAGCGTATCTGGCTGTCGGTTGAATCAGGTCAGGGTCTTGATTTATTAAAACAGACCCTTATAGATATGTTTAGAGAAAAAATGGTGGAAGGGAAGTTGTCCTTATCGCCGGCAGACGCCAGAGTAAGAGCAAAACTGTTTGAAATCGGCGCAATAAGAAATGAAACGATCGATGAAGAAGGCCGGTTTTTGCTGCAGATAAGCATCTCTCGACGGGATTTAAATCAGTTTGAGTCGCGCGAACAGATTCCGCTTGGATCGATGTTGTTATAACGTTTTAAAATAATCCTTTGGCTGTCTCGTGTCTCTGTAGTAAAAAGCTTTTTTTGACAAAATATTCAGGTAGAATGTCGCGTTTGCGGGCGTTCTAAAATTACCAAGCAAATTTTTTAAAGTGCACCCTTAATTAATAAGTGAATTCTGGAAACTTACATATGCGAAAGCAAGATGATTTAAACCCCAACGCGGGGAAACACGACATGGCCTGGAATGAGCCTGGCGGTAACGGTGATAAAGACCCCTGGGGCAATAACCGGGGAAATCGCGGCAATCAGGGACCACCTGATCTCGACGAAGTCTTTAAGAATCTGCAGAAAAAATTCGGCAGCCTGTTTGGCGGTAAAGGCGGACGTTCTGGCGGCGGTGGTGCAGGTATTACTGGTGGTGGTTTTGGTATTGGAGTCGTCGTCGCAATATTGCTTGTCTTCTGGATAGCCACAGGTTTCTATAAAGTCGAAGAAGCCGAACGTGCTGTTGTATTCCGTTTTGGCAAACATGTAGAAACTACACAGAAAGGACTGCATTGGCACCTCCCTGTGCCAATCGAGCGTGTTGAAAAAGTAGATGTGACCAAGGTTTACACTATTCCGATTAATTCGACCATGTTGACCCAGGACGAAAACATCGTCGATATCCACGGTACGGTTCAATACCAGATCGATAATGCTGAAAAGTATCTGTTTAATGTCAGGGGGCCAGAGATATCATTGTCACAGGTAACAGAAAGTGCCCTGCGTGAAAGTATTGGCCGCAGCAAAATGGATTACGTTATCACCGAAGGTCGTGGTGAGATCGCGATACAGGTAAAAGGCATCATCCAG
>JADFWF010000195.1 GCA_015222965.1 Pseudomonadota bacterium
AAGCCATTGAGGTATGACGGGTAACATGAGCTTTCTGTGCCAGCATGTCTGAGCCCACATGTTTTTCGTGGGTGAGTTCTGGCACAGCATGTTATTCGTCATGTCTCAATGGGAACCCCTGTGTCTTTTACAGGGGCGCCGGGCGTAGCGACGGCCTTTTTTGGGTACTTCCTAGTTAAATTAATTTGGGGCTGCAGAAAAAAAGTGCCTCGCCAGTGGGGCGAGACCCACAATGCTTAACAAACAAATCAACAGTAACTATTGCTCAACCTATCCCTAACTCAACCAAACCAAGCTAAACCTAATTCGCAGAATGGGAAAAATCCGCTCCTACAGGCAAGTGCATTGCACATGGTGTGAGACCCGTAATGCCTAATAAAAAGCACCAGGTAAAAAGTAAGAAAAACCATTGCCCGCCAAGGTGTAAGCAACCCCCATCATAGTGTAAAATTCACCATTTCCTAATACAGGCTAAAACACCTGTAATAAACATCAGATAACCGGAGCAAAAAAGTGGAAACATTTCACGGTACAACCATCCTTACTGTTAGACGCGACGGAAAAGTCGTTGTTGGCGGTGATGGCCAGGTGACGCTTGGTAATACCGTGATGAAAGGTAATGCCACCAAGGTGCGCAAGATTTATGGTGACAGGGTTATCGTTGGTTTCGCTGGCGCGACGGCTGATGCTTTTACCTTGTTAGAGCGTTTTGAAGCCATGTTGGAGCGCCATAGCGGTCAGTTGAAGCGTGCGGCTGTTGAGCTGGCAAAGGACTGGCGTACGGATCGTGTGTTGCGTAAGCTGGAAGCAATGCTGATCGTTGCTGATGCAGAAGCCTCGCTGCTGGTATCAGGTACCGGTGATGTCATTGAAGCTTATGATGATTTAATTGCTATCGGTTCTGGCGGGCCTTATGCACAATCTGCCGCCAGAGCGTTATTTGATAATACAGAGCTTGCGGCCAGAGATATCGTAGAGAAAAGTCTGGCGATAGCCGGAGATATCTGCATTTACACCAACCAAACGCGCACGATTGAAGAAATTTAAAAAACGTTTATTGATAGAAATGCGTTATTCTAGATTTTAACGACTTTAAGCAACAATATATAGAATTTTATAGAAGGTTTTAGTTATATGTCTGAAATGACACCCCGCGAAATTGTTCAGGAATTAGATAAACACATCGTAGGTCAGGATGATGCAAAACGGGCAGTGGCGATTGCATTACGCAATCGCTGGCGCCGCATGCAGATCCACGAAGCGCTGCGTGATGAAATTACACCAAAAAATATCCTGATGATAGGCCCTACCGGCGTCGGTAAAACAGAGATAGCACGCCGTCTGGCGCATCTGGCAAATGCACCATTCGTCAAAGTAGAAGCGACCAAGTTCACTGAAGTTGGTTATGTTGGACGTGAAGTTGACTCTATAATACGCGATCTTGTCGATATGTCGGTAAAAACGACCCGTGAGCAGGAGATAGCGAAGGTCCGGCATCTGGCGGAGCAGGCAGCAGAAGAGCGTATTTTGAATGCATTACTGCCGCCAGCTAGAAATGAGTTCGGTGAGCCAGAGGACGATAAAGATAATTCAACGCGTCAGAAATTCAGAGAAAAATTACGCAGTGGCGATCTGGATGACAAAGAGATCGAGCTGGAAGTGTCTGTGGCACAGGCCGGTGTAGAGATCATGGCGCCACCCGGAATGGAAGAAATGACTTCTCAGTTACAGGGCATGTTTCAGAACATGGGCAGTGACAAGAAAAAAACCAGCAAGATGCGTATCGATAAAGCGCGAAAAATTATCCTGGACGAAGAAGCAGGCAAGCTGCTGAAAGAAGATGAGCTCAAAACCCGTGCCGTCGAAAATGCAGAACAGAATGGTATCGTGTTTATTGATGAGATCGATAAAGTAGCCAAACGTGCCGAAAGCGGTGGTGGTGCCGATGTGTCTCGTGAAGGCGTGCAGCGTGACCTGTTGCCATTAGTGGAAGGCTGTACGGTATCGACCAAATACGGCATGGTAAAAACCGACCATATCTTATTTATTGCTTCAGGCGCCTTCCACCTGACCAAACCCAGCGACCTCATTCCAGAATTGCAGGGGCGGTTGCCTATCCGTGTTGAGCTGTCCGCGTTGAATGCAGAAGATTTTGAACGTATATTGACAGAGCCGGATGCCGCATTAACCGTGCAATATAAAGCGTTGATGAATACCGAGGGTCTGTCGATCGAATTTACCGATGATGGTGTGAAGCAGATTGCGAAGTCAGCATTTGATGTGAATGAAAGCGCGGAGAATATCGGTGCCCGTCGTCTGCATACCATCATGGAGCGACTGCTTGAAGAGATCTCATTCTCTGCACCTGATAAAACAGGCGAGTCAATAACCATCGATGCGGAGTACGTTAATGATAGCCTGTCCGAATTAGTCAAAGATGAAGATCTAAGCCGATATATTTTATAGTGGCATTTGTTTTATAGCGGCCCTTGATTTATAGCGGAATTAATAAATACCGCAATGTATACAGTTGTACAACGAGAAATATTATGTCAAAACCAGTTAATATAAATTTACACCAGAAAAGCCGGGTATTAGAAGTAGAGTATGAAGATGGTGCCGTGCACCAGTTACCGTGTGAATATCTGCGTGTATATTCACCTTCGGCAGAAGTAACCGGCCATGGCCCCGGCCAGGAAATCCTGCAGCTGAATAAAGAAGAAGTTACTATTGATGCCAT
>JADFWF010000196.1 GCA_015222965.1 Pseudomonadota bacterium
CACCAGTCAGCATAAAAATCCAGCATCACGGTTTTGCCTGCAGATTTTGCTTTGGCCAGTTCGGCATTTAAGCCATCGACACCTTTCACTTGTACAAAGCTCAGATGCTCTGTTTGTGCCGTCGTGCCAGAAATGCTGGCTAAACCTTTCAGTGGCTGAAACACATTTCGATTTCCGCTGGCCAGACCGAGCAGGATGATGATGCCGTAGATCAGCAGTAAAACGCCTAAACCTTTCCATAGTTTCTTCCAGCCGCTGCTGCCTTCTGTTAGACCATCGATCGCCCCCATATAGATTGCAGAGACGATAATCAGAGCAGCCCATAAGGTCATGGTTGCACCTGCTGGCGCAACTCTTTCCAGTAACCAGATTGCGAGACCGAGCAACAAGACACCAAATACAGCTTTGACAGCATCCATCCAGGCGCCTGCTTTTGGTAAAAACTTGCCTGCGGATGCGCCGATGACCAGCAGTGGTGCGCCCATGCCCATGCTCAATGAGAACAGTGCCATACCGCCAAGAACGGCATCACCGGTCTCTGCGATGTAGATGAGTGCGCCAACCAGTGGTGCGGTGACGCAGGGACCAACGATAAGGGCGGATAGAAAGCCCATAATGGCAACACCGATGATATTACCGCCTTGTTGACTATTGCTTATATTAGTCAGCTTGCCTTGTATGCTAGCTGGCATCTGTAATTCATAGAAACCAAACATAGAGAATGATAAAGCAACAAATATTACGGCAAAGCTGCCGATGATCCACGGATTCTGGAACCAGGCCTGTATGTTCTCTCCGGATAAACCCACTAGTATGCCGACGATGGTATAGGTCATCGCCATGGCAAGTACATATATCAGCGAAAGATAGAATGCTTTGCGGGTGGTTATGTCTTCACCCTGGCCGACAATAATGCCTGACAGGATAGGAATCATCGGAAATACGCAGGGGGTAAATGCTAACAACAAACCGGCACCAAAGAATATAAGCAGTGTTAACAGGATGTTATCACCGCGTAATGCATTGGCTATTGAGTCCTGTTCTGAGACGGGTTCTGTGGTGCCCTCCGCGATAGCTGCTGCCTGCGCGCTTGAAATGGGTGACAATTTAACTGTGAATTTTTTGGTCTGCGGTGGGTAACAGATTCCGGAAATTTCAGAGCAACCCTGATACTTGACCTTGAAAGTAACTTCTTTGTCACCATTACCAGTATATTGGTAGGGCAGTGTTGCGTCTGCGAAGTGATGAAACACATAAAGTGTTTTATTGAATATAGGGTCTTCCTTTGCTTCGCCTTCGGGCATCGTCAGAGATTTTGAATTTACGCTGGTCTCGTCTGTCGTAATATGCATCTTGTCGCGATACAGATAATGACCTTCTGCGATCACCCAGCTGGCAGTGAACTTACCGGGTTGCGAGTCGTAGTTGATCTGAAAGGCGTCATCGACATCAAGGATGCCGTCATCTGCGCCACCGAGGCTGTCTAGCAAGTTAAAACTTTCGTCGGCGTAAACAGGTAAACTGAAGCTAAGTAGCAGTAACAATGAAAACAGTGGTTTTAAATATTTTGACATAGTATTGGCGAAACTCATTAAGTAGCGGTTCAACGGCAGCGATATGGGCAATGATCGTGTTTATTTAGACACACTTTCTGCAGCAGGTTCAAAAAACAGCTGCAGCATGACCATAAGTGTATCCACCGATTCTAGCAAATTAGACCTTAATATTATCTTAAATAGCAAAAGAGAAAAAAATGATTAGAAGCTGGCCATTATTATTTATCGCCATCCCACTGGTAGAGTTGTACGTCATTATTGCTGTGGGTGAAGAGATCGGCGCGTTCTGGACGGTTATTCTGGTGTTGCTGACGGCAGTGATCGGCGTCAACCTGCTGCGTATACAGGGAATGAGCACATTGATGAGAGCGCAGCGAAATATGGCGCAGGGCGCAGTACCGGCGATGGAGATGATGGAAGGCATTGCCCTGGCAGTTGGTGGTGTGCTGCTGATTACGCCGGGTTTTATTACCGACAGCATCGGCTTTTTATGCCTGATACCTGCCAGCCGGCAGGCGATAATCCGCTATATTATGGCGAGGTCTACCGTGCAGACGGGTTTTGGTGCCCGGTCTGAGCAGTGGCAGTCAGATCAGTATCAGAAACCGAAATCGCCAGATGAAAAGCCTCCCAAAGTAGGTCGTACTATTGAAGGAGAGTACCGCCGGGAAGATTAGTTAATCGTTATTTCAGCAAATCGTAGGCCGGCCATAATATTAAACGTGGGGTTTTTTCGTTCCCGGCGTTTTGGCAATTGCCTGCAACGTACCTAATGCAGGCCTACATTTCATCTGGACGGCAGTAATCAGCAAGATTTTTATCGCTATTTCCCCACATCACCCCTTGTAATCATCAAAATCGTCCTTATCTATCAAATCATCAGACTATATGGAGGATAAACAGCGTTAAACGCTTGACTCCATAAGTTTCGTCATTATGATTAGCACTCACTTAGAGAGAGTGCTAAAAGTTACTAACAAACTTCAATTTAGAGGAATATAAAAAATGAAAATACGTCCGCTACACGACAGAGTTGTCGTTAAACGTATGGAAGAAGAACGCACCAGTGCCGGTGGCATCGTAATTCCAGATTCAGCGACAGAAAAACCAGCAGAAGGCGAAGTGGTCGCTGTCGGTAAAGGCAAAGTGACTGAAACTGGCGACGTTCTTGCAATGGACGTAAAAGTCGGCGACAAAGTTTTATTTGGTAAATATTCAGGTACAGAGATCAAAATCGATGGTGCTGAAGTCCTGATTATGCGCGAAGAAGATATCCTGGGTGTCATAGCCGCTTAAAGACGGCTGTACAAGCAACCCATACATTATATTAAAGATTAGATTTAGAGGAATTTAGATATGTCAGCAAAAGACGTACGTTTTGGAGATGATTCACGTAGCCGCATGGTTAACGGTGTAAACATTCTTGCCAACGCAGTAAAAGTAACACTAGGCCCTAAAGGCCGTAACGTAGTATTAGAAAAATCATTCGGTGCTCCAACCATCACTAAAGATGGTGTTTCAGTCGCTAAAGAGATCGAACTGGAAGATCGTTTCGAAAACATGGGCGCACAGATGGTGAAAGAAGTTTCATCACAGACATCAGACATCGCTGGTGACGGTACAACAACAGCGACTGTTCTTGCACAGGGTATCGTTCGCGAAGGCATGAAATCAGTTTCTGCCGGTATGAATCCAATGGATCTTAAACGCGGTATCGATAAAGCGACAATTGCAGCAGTTGCAGCACTAGCCAAATTATCAAAACCTTGTGCGACCACTGATGCCATCGCACAGGTTGGTACCATCTCTGCAAACTCTGATACAAGTGTTGGTGACATCATTGCAGATGCAATGGACAAGGTCGGTAAAGAAGGCGTTATCACCGTAGAAGAAGGCACCTCTTTAGATAACGAACTGGACATCGTTGAAGGTATGCAGTTCGACCGCGGTTATCTGTCTCCTTACTTCGTAAACGATCAGGAAACAATGAGCGCCGATCTGGAAAACCCGTTCGTTTTATTGTTCGACAAGAAGATCGCAAACATCCGCGAATTACTGCCAACATTAGAAGCAGTTGCTAAAGCAAGTCGTCCACTGCTGATCGTTGCAGAAGATGTTGAAGGTGAAGCACTGGCTACATTGGTTGTAAACAGCATGCGCGGTATCGTTAAAGTATGTGCAGTTAAAGCGCCTGGTTTTGGTGATCGCCGTAAAGCGATGATGCAGGATTTAGCTGTTCTGACTAAAGCAACCGTTATCTCTGAAGAAGTTGGTCTGTCACTGGAAAAAGCAACTTTAGAAGATCTGGGTACAGCTAAGCGTATCACTATCTCTAAAGACAACACAGTCATCGTCGACGGTGCTGGTTCTGCTAAAGAAATCAAAGAGCGTGTTGTTCAGATCCGTGCCATGATCGAAAATGCTACTTCAGAATACGACATCGAAAAACTTCAAGAGCGCGTGGCTAAATTAGCTGGTGGTGTTGCAGTGATCAAAGTTGGTGCTGCTACTGAAGTTGAGATGAAAGAGAAAAAAGCACGCGTAGAAGACGCACTTCATGCGACTCGCGCAGCAGTAGAAGAAGGTGTAGTACCTGGCGGCGGCGTTGCGCTGATCCGTGCATGTGCAGCGGTTGATAAACTGACTGGTGATAACCACGATCAGGATGTTGGCATCGCAATCGCACGCCGTGCGATGGAAGATCCATTACGTCAGATCGTAGAAAATGCCGGTGATGAAGCATCAGTCGTACTATCTAAAGTTGCAGCTAAGAAAGGTAACCACGGTTACAACGCTGCAACTGGCGAATACGGCGACATGATCAAGATGGGTATCCTTGATCCAACAAAAGTAACACGTACTGCACTGCAAAATGCAGCATCAGTTGCTGGTCTGTTGATCACGACCGAATGTATGGTCGCAGAGATGCCACAGGATGACGCACCTGCAGCACCTGATATGGGTGGCATGGGTGGAATGGGCGGCATGATGTAA
>JADFWF010000197.1 GCA_015222965.1 Pseudomonadota bacterium
TCAACACGCTCTCTGGCCAATGCCAGCTCGGCACGAAGCTCCTGTGATGTCATCTGCGTGGGATCTTTGGCGCTCATGGTAGAGCTGCCGGCACCGGCGCTGACTATCTCCAGATAAGCATCATCTTCACCAGTAATTGCTGCTCCATCCTCACTATAAGCAGCGCCACCCATGTCATCAGTCGACATCGCAGAGCTTGGCTGACCGCCGGCATGTGTCTGCTGGTATTGGCGCCACAGGGCTGCTTGCTCACGTACTAAAGCACGTGCATCTTCCTGGTTAATGGAAACGATCTGATCATAATCAGGCACACGCAAGATATAACCGCGCTTTAAACCATTAATATTTTCATCAATAAAAGACTCCGGGTTGGCCCGGAGCATTGCGATCATCATCTGTTCTACCGTGATACTCTGATCTGGCATCATGGCATTTGCCAGACTCCAGGCGGTATCACCCGTTTTTATCCGGTATGAGCCCGGTGGCTGATTAACTGATGTCTGCTGCTGCACGTACGGCGCCGGGACAAATGCCGGGTTGAGCGGTGCTGCGGCAGGTTGCGTTGCCGCCTGTGGTGCAGGCGCAGTGCTGGCGGCCTGTGGCCTTGGCGCAGCTGTCATGGCCGGTGTAACTACCGGAACAACATTGCTACTGCCGCCTGAATCTGGGCGAAATGCAGCGTCACTCTGAGCCGGTGCAGAAGCTACACTGGCCGGTTGCGTCATAAAAACCGGTGGATCAAGTAATATCGTGTATTCACGGATCAAATGGCCATTAGGCCAGTCGATCTCAACAAGGAAATTTAAAAAAGGTTCGCGTATCGGGCTTCCTGAAGTGACGCTGATATGGGGGACATCATCAACTATTTCAGATTTAAAGCGCAGATCATTAAGTAGATAAGGACGGTCTAAACCGGCACGGGTAAACTCTTTTCGAGAAGCCAGTTTAACGATGATGTTTTCAGTATTCTCTTCTGTCGCAGATAATAATTCGATGTCTGCTTTTAATTTCTGGTTAAGCGATGAGCTAACCTCAATTTCACCTAAACCCAGGGTGAAAGCCGTATTCGGCAGAAATAATGCTCCGGCCACGATGGCTACGAGCAATTTACGAGCTGGCAATTTACGCACTGGTGATCCCCTTATTCATCCCGTCGCTATCTGCTTTCGTGTGTACAGTTCAAAAACACTAAAAACAGTTATTAACCACGATTTATTCTTATTTTTTAGCTTTAGAAGCTTATTATTAATAATATACTTTAACTATGCAGATATAACTATAGGTTATAAATACTCTTTTATCAAAATCTCAGCAATTTGTACGCTATTTAATGCCGCCCCTTTTCGTACATTATCAGACACTACCCACATATCCAGACCGCGTTCATGTGAAATATCTTCACGGATTCGGCCAACATAGGTGGCATCGTGGTTTGCACCCTCTGTCACAGCGGTTGGATAGCCGCCATCTTCACGCTCATCGAGTACCACGACACCGTCCGCTTTAGATAATAATTCTGTGGCTTTTTCGGCGCTGATTTTCTCTTTGGTCTCGATATGCAGCGCTTCAGAGTGGCCATAGAAAACTGGCACGCGTACCGCAGTCGGATTCACCATGATGGATTCATCTTCAAAGATCTTGCGTGTTTCCCACACCATCTTCATCTCTTCCTTGGTATAACCGTTTTCCATAAAGACATCGATCTGCGGCAGCACGTTAAATGCGATCTGTTTTGGATAAACCTCACATTTCATCGGCTTGGCATTGAGTAATCTAGCAGTCTGTCCAGCCAGTTCTTCGATGGCCTCTTTACCGGTACCCGAAACAGCCTGGTAAGTTGCGACATTGATGCGCTCGATACCGACCGCGTCATAGATCGGTTTTAATGCGACCAGCATCTGGATAGTCGAACAGTTAGGATTAGCGATGATACCGCGGGTTTTATGATCAGCGATAGCATGAGGATTTACTTCAGGCACTACCAGCGGAATATCATCATCGTAACGGAACTGCGAAGTATTATCGATGACCACACAACCGGCTTTTGCCGCGATCGGTGCATATTTCTCTGAAATTGAAGCACCGGCAGAAAACAGGCCTATCTGCGCATTGGAAAAATCAAATTTATCCAGATCCTGAACCACCAGTGTTTTATCACCGAACTCAACACGTTTACCGGCAGAGCGGCTGCTGGCTAATGCATAAACTTCGCCAACCGGAAACTTGCGCTCGGCAAGTATCGATAACATGGTCTCACCGACTGCACCGGTGGCACCAACTACTGCAACATCATATGTTTTACTCATAACTTTCTTTCACTAAATAATTTAAAAACAATATCATCCGCAGATGAACGCAAATAAAAACTTTTCATAGTTTGTAAGTATTTGCGTTCATTCGCGGAAAGTTAATTTCTCTATTACAACTCAGCCAATACAGCTTCACCCATTTCAACAGTACCGACTTCTTTACAGCCTTCCGCCATAATATCTGCAGTACGCAAACCTTTATCCAGTACTTTACCAACGGCGGTATCGATCTCATCGGCAAGCTCTGCATGATTAAGGGTATAACGCAGCATCATGGCAACCGATAAAATAGTCGCTAAAGGATTGGCTACGCCCTTACCTGCGATATCCGGAGCAGAACCATGGATTGGTTCATACATACCTTTAGAATTCGCATCCAGTGAAGCCGAAGGCAACATGCCGATAGAACCGGTCAACATCGCAGCAGCATCCGATAAGATATCACCGAACATATTTTTTGTGACCATAACATCAAACTGTTTTGGCCATTTCACCAGTTGCATGGCCGCGTTATCGACATACATATGGCTCAATTCAACCTCAGGATATTCGCTGGCATTCTTTGTAACTACTTCACGCCACAGTTCTGATACTTCAAGAACATTTGCTTTATCAACCGAACACAGTCGTTTGCCACGCTTCATTGCGATATCAAACGCAACACGGCTGATGCGATCGATCTCACTTTCTTTGTAGACCAGTGTATTGAAACCCTTACGCTCACCAGAGGCATCTGTCTCTATGCCACGAGGTTCACCAAAATAGATACCACCGGTTAATTCACGCACGATCATGATATCCAGACCTGATACCACTTCAGGCTTTAAAGATGATGCATCAGCGAGTTGTGGATACAGAATTGCCGGACGTAAGTTGGCAAATAACTCGAGCTCAGAGCGTAAAGCAAGCAGACCACGTTCAGGACGGAGCTCACGCGCCAGTCCATCATATTGTGGGCCACCGATGGCACCAAACAATATCGCATCTGATGATCTGGCCAGTGCCAGCGTCTCATCAGGTAATGGCTTGCCTGCCGCATCATAACCGGCACCACCGACTGGTGCTTCGTCTAACTCAACATCAAGACGGCCATTACTCTTGTAATGATTTAATATCTTGACGGCTTCAGCAACAATTTCAATTCCGATGCCATCGCCAGGCATCACTGCAATTTTTAAACTCATGTTTCTCTCTTAAATAAAATCCCACAAAAATGGGAAGCTAATTATACGTTAATTTATAACACCGCTCCGAAATCAAAATCTTTTTTTCACCACAGAGGCACAGAGAAAAATCTTTGTATTGTTAATTACGCCGCAGGCGCTGTTAACAAAATAAAACTCTGTGTTCTCTGTGCCTCTGTGGTTTAAGATTTTTTAAAACAACCAGGGCGCGGTTTGCTTTCGATTTTCTTCGTAAGTTTTTATCTGATCTGCATACTGTAATGTTAACGCTATATCATCCAGACCATTCAACATACAATGCTTACGAAATACATCAATTTCAAATGATGCAATCTCTTCGCCTTCACAACTGACGGTTTGCGCCTCAAGATCGATAGAAACTTCAAGGCCATGTTTTGCAGACACCCGATTGAACAGATCATCAACAACAGCCGCATCTAACGCGATCGGTAGCAGACCATTTTTAAAACTGTTATTAAAAAATATATCAGCAAAACTCGGTGCGATCACAGCACGGAAACCAAAATCATCTAACGCCCATACCGCATGTTCACGCGATGAGCCGCAACCGAAATTTTCGCGCGCAAGCAATATCGTCGCTTTATCAAACGGCGGTTGATTTAAAATAAACTCCGGATTTATCTTACGGCCTGCATTATCGGTATCAGGGCCACCTTCATCAAGATAACGCCAGTCATCAAAAGCATTCGGTCCAAAACCCGAACGTTTTATCGATTTTAAAAACTGCTTTGGAATTATCGCATCAGTATCGACATTCGGTCGATCAAGAGGAGCGACTATTCCTGTGTGTTGGGTAAATGACTGCATTCAGATTGCCTTTGTAATTAATCGCCTATGTAGATAACCGGACTGCTAGTCCTCTTTGTTATCGTCTTCATCCTCGGAGTCTTTTTTCTTAGCATCTGCCTCTGCTTTATTCCCCGCTTCACTGATCGCACCGGGTGCTTCTTTACCGCCTTCTTCAGCATTACCCACACCGGTTCTCACTCCAGCACCGATCTCTTGCAAAGTTTCGTCCAAACTCCAGCCAGTAAGCACCGTCAACATCAGCGCGACTAAAACTAATTTTTTCATATCTATATCCTCGGATAATTTATATTTTTGCAAAATGGCCGTTAATAGCTGCAGCCGCAGCCATCGCAGGGCTCACCAGGTGTGTGCGACCACCCTGCCCCTGCCTGCCTTCAAAATTACGGTTCGACGTCGAAGCACAACGTTCGCCTGACTCCAGCCGGTCAGCATTCATCGCCAGGCACATCGAACAACCCGGCTCACGCCATTCGAAACCGGCTTCAGTAAATATTTTATCAAGACCTTCTTCTTCAGCCTGTTTTTTTACTAAACCTGAACCTGGAACAACCATGGCGAGTTTAATATTATCAGCGACCTGTTTCCCCTGAGCAATGTTGGCAGCTTCACGCAGATCTTCTATGCGTGAATTAGTACATGAGCCAATAAAGACTTTGTCGACCATGATTTCATTTATCGGCGTGCCCGCTTCAAGCCCCATATAAGCCAGTGCTTTGCGCATGCCATCGGCCTTCACCTTATCATCCTCATCATCCGGATCCGGTACCACCGCCCCGATATCAACAACCATTTCAGGTGAGGTACCCCAGGTTACCTGCGGTTTAATATCGGCGGCATTTAGATGCACTACCTCATCAAATTCTGCACCGTCATCAGTGTGCAAGGTGGACCAGTAAGCATTTGCTTTTTCTAATGTTTCACCGGCGGGTGAATAAGGCCGTCCTTTTACATAATCCAAAGTGGTCTGATCGACAGCTACCATGCCGGCACGGGCACCCGCTTCGATCGCCATATTACAAACCGTCATACGCCCTTCTATCGATAATGCGCGGATCGCGTCGCCACCAAACTCGATGGCATAACCAGTACCGCCCGCAGTACCCAACTCACTGATAATCGCCAGTACAATATCTTTTGCGGTCACCCCTGCGTGTACTTCACCATCAACAGAAACCAGCATGTTCTTACTTTTGTTCTGCATCAGACACTGCGTCGCCAGAACGTGTTCGACTTCCGAAGTACCTATACCAAATGCCAGGGCACCAAACGCGCCGTGTGTTGATGTATGAGAATCGCCGCAGACCACAGTCATACCCGGCAAGGTTGCACCCTGCTCCGGACCGATCACATGCACGATGCCCTGACGCACATCAGACATATCAAATTCGGTCAAACCAAACTCTTTGCAGTTATTGTCCAGTGTCTCGACCTGCAATCTTGCAACAGGATCAGTAATGCCCTGGCTGCGGTCAGTAGTTGGCACGTTGTGGTCAGGCACCGCAACGACCGAACTGGTTCGCCAGGGCTGGCGGCCCGCTATACGCAGCCCTTCAAAAGCCTGCGGCGACGTTACCTCATGTACCAGGTGACGATCGATATAGATCAATGCAGTGCCGTCATCTTCACTGCGCACCACATGTTCATCCCACAATTTATCGTAGAGTGTTTTTGCTTTGTTCATATTAAATCATCTACCGTGCTTATCGGCCGTACTCAACGACCAAAATAAGCCATGATGCTCGCTTTGGCGGTCGCATGGCTATTTATAAAGAAACCTATTAATTCAGGGCGAGCATCCTGGTTCTGCTCAATTTTTTCTGTGTCCAATGCATACACCGTAAAAATATAACGATGCGGTTTGTCACCTTTTGGCGGGCACGCACCACCAAAACCATTGCTGCCGTAACTGGTCATACTTTCAACTGAACCTTTCGGCATGTTCTTGCCGCTATCGCCAGTATTTATATGATCAACTGCCGATTTGATATTAAAAACCACCCAGTGCCACCAGCCACTGCCTGTGGGCGCATCGGGATCATAAGCCGTTATCGCAAAACTTTTAGTGCCTGCCGGTGCATTGCTCCAGCTTAACTGCGGTGATATATTTTTACCGCTGCAGCCAAAACTGTTAAAGACCTGGTCATTGGCGATCTGGCCCTGCACATCAGAACTCGTCAGGTAAAATCCTTCAGCCCATACATTTGATACTGCTACAGACAACAATATAAAAAGCGCTTTCTTTAACATGAGACTCTCTCCTGATCGGCACAAATGATTTCAGATGGTGGAAGGATACGGCCATTCAACACATAAAACAAATTCATAATATTTATATTATTGATTACTTTTAGTTATATATGAAATATACTCCCCTGTGGTAACAACTTATATCGAAATCTGAAAATCAAGAAAGTCACTGTCATTGCGAGCGAAGCGTGGCAATCCCATGTAGAAGATTGCCGCGCTTCGCTCGCAATGACGATAAACAGAAAACGTCACTACTCATCATATTATGGACATACAGAACATACGCGCATTTTTGATGATAGCCGAAACAGGTTCATTCTCCCGTGCCGCAGAAAAACTGTTCATCACTCAGCCCGCCATCAGCAAAAGAATCGCCACCCTGGAATTTTCTCTGGACTGTCAGCTGTTTGATCGGCTCGGCAAAAACGTGCAACTGACACAAACCGGTGAAGCCTTAATTCCAGGTTACCAGCGCATACTGGCAGAGATGGACGAAGCACAGCGCATCATCAGCACCCTGAGAACACAGGTCAGTGGCCACCTGAGATTTGGCACCAGCCACCACATCGGTCTACATCGCCTGCCCCCGGTATTACGTCAATACACCAAGCAGTTTCCACAGGTCGAACTCGACATACAGTTCATGGATTCGGAACAGGCTGGTGCATTAATCTTGCACGGAGATATAGAGTTAGCATTAATCACCCTGCCCGATACTATCGATAAACCACTGACGACGATACCGGTGTGGAGCGATCCGATGGAATGTGTTGTTGCTAACGACCACCTGTTAGCGAAACAAAAAACCGTCACAAGAAAACAACTGTCTGAACACGGTGTGCTGATACAGTCACACAGCACACATACGAGGGATATCATCGACCGTGCGCTAAAGCTGGATGCAGAGACAAAGATAATCATGGAATCAAATTACCTCGAAACCATCAAAGCGATGATTCAAAATGGTTTAGGTTGGGGCGTGTTGCCTGAATCCATGATCGATAACACACTGCACAGACTAAAGATAAAAGATGTAAAAATGGAAAGGCATCTCGGACTCTTATTGCATGCATCCAGAACATTATCGAGTGCTGCCAACGCCCTGCTGGAAACATTAAAAAACACCGGATAACAGCACCGATGCCTGCTGACAGAATTCTTCATTTAACTGACCTATAATTTGGTCAGTCGAACAACAAGAACAGACCATGAACACGATGACAAAACTCTTTACTGCACTCAGCATTCTCATGCTTATTTCCTGCAGCAGCAGTTCAGGTTCCGGAGATACCGCTGCACCCGTATGGTCGGTAGAGATGGATTTTTTCCGTATCGAGAACGCAGCCGGACTCGACCCGTTCGTGGTCAACCTGACCATACTTCGCGATGGCACGCCGACAGCTGGTTTACAACCGACGATTTCACTGCAACGCGGTTCAGCAAGTACGATTACCGATCAGGGTGATGGCAGCTATTTCTTTCAGGTAACCCCGACACAGACTGGTGAGCACGAAGTGACTGTTTCCTATGAAAGCACCAGCATTACACGCACACCACTAGTACTTAAATCAGTTCATGCAGACTGGAACCAGCCGATGGCCGTTGCCGGCCTGGTAAACACTGCTGGTTATGAGGATGGCGTAACCATCACTCCTGATGGCCAGTATCTATTCGTACAGACCGGTCCTCAATACTTCAGTGCGTATTTTGTCTATCTCGAATCCAGAGCCAATGGCGGCTGCGGTGGAGACCGACTGTTGCTCACCGTCTGCCGTCATCTCTGGCTGGATACTTTGCCCGGCCCTTATACCGCACCAGAGCGCCCCGGCTTTTTTGATGGACGTTTTTCCGGCACCGACTTTCTGCACAATTCCAATGCATGGGGAATCGGTATAGACCAGGCACCAATCTTTGCTTATGCCACCATGTTCTATGGTTTTAAGAAACAGCCGGATGGCAGTTTTGCAGAGCCGTTTTATATAGCCTTTGATGATTTAAACGATGCTATCGCCAGCCCGTTCGGCATGAGTTTTCGCATGAACACAGATGGCTCGGCCACCGTGGTGTTTGCGCATAACGATGGTGATGCCAGCGGTTTTTATGACCACGACAATGATAACAACGCCATTACTGCCGATGTTGATAGCAGCTTTGATGTTTACACGATTGATATCACACCTGGACAAAACACGAATTTGGGTACTTATACGATTGGCCAGCCACCGATACGTGACCCGGCATTCTTCCCTTCCGAGATGATCGACCTTGGTAAAACCGGTACCGAAGGCATATACGGCACACAGGGAAACCCGCACCTGTATGTATTAAATGACGGCAGCGTCCATTCCATCTGGACCGATGATGAGTATGACGTCGGTGATAACCCCGGTGATGATAGTGACGCCGGGTTTCTCTCAGTATACACATTGAGTGCAGGCACATTCCCCAATGGCACATGGGAAAAAACAGTGCTACCAAATACCGTCATCAATACCGGGCCTATGCAGAGACAACCTTACTTTAGCGGTCAAGGGCTGTTCTACACACAGGATGTTGATATCAGGTATTCTGCTTATAACGGCAATGACACGGCAACAGATTATGCCAATGACACCAACTGGGGCATACCAGTAACTATTCTTGAAAAAGATCTAGGTGACACGCCTCTAGGTAAGATCATCGCAATCGGCGAACCAACGGTTACCGATGATAATGAATCACTTTATTTTGTCTACGGCTACGTAAGAAGTGTTGATCCTGTCACTGGCATAAGTGACATAAACATGCAGGCAGGTTTCATAGAGCGCCGAAAATTAAATTAAGGTTACTGCATAATTTTCCATATAGATTTAAAGTATTATAAAAACAGAAATCTAAATGTTTAGACTTTACTTCTCAGTTCAATCATTAAGCGACCTTGAACGATTTTTTTAGACAATGAAAATTTGATCGTAAATGGGCATTCACGGTCACCCTACAAATTCATAGATATTTCATTAACCTTTATGGGGCACTAGATGTTTTAATAGATAGACTGTCCCCAGATTTGAATTTATTGGAAAATGATACTTAGTACGTAAACAATAAGCCTAACTTAACAATATTTTCAGGTTTGTCATATAAATTAAAATAACGTTTCCCACTAACCGTAAGACCAAACCTTTTTGTAACTTCATAGACTGCACCTGCTTCAGGATAATAAGATGCAATGTAGTCATCATTATCCCAGTTGTAGCCAAGGGCTACACCTATTCCTACGAAAAACGAAACGTCCCACCTAAATACATAACTACCACCCACATCCAGTGTCAAACCTTTGCCATTGGCATCTGATTCCAGATAACTTAAATCAACATGTGATCCGGCATTATTATCAAAAAGCAAGCCACCAATAGATGTAACGGTCAGATCATCATTTTCCGTTGCTAAACTACGTTGTATTTGGAGGTAATTCTTTTTAGATTCCGCTTGTGCAGATTCACCAGAAAGAAAGAAAATAAACAACAACATATATGCTAAAAACTGAATATCCAGGCGGCGGATACTTGTGCTGCTATCTTGTTTGTGAAAAATAGTTGGGCGTAAATTAAATATCATTAGTGTTTATCCCGTTTTATAAACTCACAAGCTATCTGTAACTATTCCAGGGGATGTTTACATCAGCACAAACAAAAAATCTTCCGAAGAAGCTCTAGTGATCAACAATAAACCTTTATGCTTTGTAATAAGACATTACAACGTTTTTATTATAAACATCCAATATTGTCCTATAAAAAATTAATTCCTTTTACCCGTATTCTGTATTGAAATAACAGTCTTCCTTATTTCAGTGGATGATGTTCTTGGATTATATTGAACTTGAACAA
>JADFWF010000023.1 GCA_015222965.1 Pseudomonadota bacterium
AAAGTATTGGCCGCAGCAAAATGGATTACGTTATCACCGAAGGTCGTGGTGAGATCGCGATACAGGTAAAAGGCATCATCCAGACGATCGTAAATAATTATCAGACCGGCCTGACCATTTTTAAAGTGAACATTCAAAGCGCCAAACCGCCTGAAGCGGTTAAAGATGCGTTTGATGATGTTACACAGGCACGTGAAGATGAAGAACGTTTCAAAAATGAAGCGGAAGCTTACCGTAATGAAGTACTGCCAAAGGCGCGTGGTGCTTCGGCACGTATGCGTGAAGAAGCAGACGCTTATAAAAACGAAGTCATCGCCAGGGCGGAAGGTGAAGCCGAACGTTTTGAGCAGTTATTAAAAGAGTATAAAAAAGCACCAAAAATTACCCGTGATCGCCTGTATCTCGACATGATGGAATCTGTCCTCAGTAACAGTTCTAAAGTAATGGTCGATGTCGAAGGCGGTAATAACCTGCTTTATCTGCCTCTGGACAAATTGATGGATCGCCAGAATTCGAGCGCTGTAACATCGCAGCAAAAAGCGTCAGCAGACATATTAAAAGACATTCGCCAGCGTGGCGTGAGCAAAGATAATCAGCGCACCAGAATTGAAAGCATGCGTTCAAGAGGTACACGATAATGTTAGCTAATAGTTTAAAGATCATTGTACCTGTCGTTGCCTTTTTGACATGGTCGGCCGTGTTTACAGTTGATGAGCGTCAGGAAGTAATATTGTTCCAGTTCGGTGAAATTATCGAAGCTGACTACGAACCCGGTTTACATTTTAAAATACCGTTTATTAATAACGTAAAAAAATTCGATAATCGGATTTTAACCATCGATCAGAAACCAGAACGTTTTCTTACGCAGGAAAAGAAAGACTTAATCGTTGATTCTTATGTTAAGTGGCGTATCACTGATGTGGTTCAATATTATAAAACCACACAGGGTGATGAACTTACTGCCGGGCGATTATTGTATGAAAATATCAATAATGGCCTGCGTGACGAGTTTGGTAAACGCAGCATCCAGGAGATCATCTCTGGTGACCGTACTCAGATAATGAGCCTGATGACTCAGCAGGCGTCACAGCGTGCACAGACACTGGGTATCACAGTAGTCGATGTTCGCGTTAAAAAAGTTGATTACCCTGAACGTGTCAGCAATTCTGTCTATCAGCGTATGCGTGCAGAGCGTGAACGTGAAGCCCGTGATTTCCGTTCTAAAGGCCATGAGGCATCAGAACGTATCCAGGCGGATGCTGATCGCCAGAGCAGCATCTTACTTGCCGAAGCCTATCGTGATTCAGAAATTGCCCGTGGTGAAGGTGATGCGAGTGCGACAGAAATTTACGCGAAGGCATTTAATAAAGATAGAGAGTTCTATAAATTTTCACGCAGCCTGACCGCCTACCAGAAAACATTTTCAAATCCTGGTGATGTTATCTTACTGGAACCGGATTCAGAGTATTTCCGTTACTTTAAAGATCCATCAGGCAAGAAGAAAAAGTAGGGCTGTCGGGACAGATGTGGGACAGTATAATCCCCGCGCTGGCGCTGGTACTGGTGATAGAAGGCATGTTGCCTTTCTTGAGCCCGAAAGGCTGGCGCGATGCGATGTCACAGGCAGCGCAGCTACCGGATAACGTGTTAAGAAGCCTCGGCTTTTTTAGCATGCTGGCGGGTGTGGTTATTCTCTACCTGGTTCGCTGATTCTAGTTAAATATATATTATGACAACAAAACAACACTGGATATTACCTGAAGGTATCGAGGAAGTTTTGCCGGAACAAGCGGCAAGATTTGAATCGATGCGCCGTATGCTGCTCGATATATATGCCAGTTGGGGTTATGAATTAGTAATACCTCCGACCATCGATTTTATCGAATCACTGCTTACCGGTACGGGTCACGATCTCGACCTGCAAACATTTAAACTGGTCGATCAGATATCAGGCAGAACGCTGGGTCTGCGTGCAGATATGACGCCGCAGGTTGCACGTATCGATGCGCATCAGTTGCAGCGTGAGGTGCCAACACGTCTGTGTTACATCGGCACTGTATTACGTACACGTCCGGAGTCTATCGGTGATAGCCGTAGTCCATTGCAGGTCGGTGCGGAGTTATATGGTCACGCGGGTATCGAATCAGAAGTCGAAATCATCGGTTTAATGTTGCAGACATTTGCCGCCATGGAAATAGAAGATATCTATCTGGATCTGGGCAATGTTGATATCTACCGTGGCCTGGCCAAGCAGGCTGGTCTATCAAAAGAAGATGAGAGTCAGTTGTTTGATATGCTGCAGCGAAAAGCAGTCACTGAAATCAATGCCTTGTTAGAATCTTTAGATATAGATGAAAAAGTAAAGAATATGCTGTCTGGCCTGTCGTCATTGAACGGAGATAGATCAGTTTTTGTTAAAGCTAAAGAGTTGCTGGCAGATGCAGATGATTCTGTAAAACAGGCGATCGACTATCTGGAAAATACAGCCGAACTGATGTGGCAGCGTTTTGATAAAATAAGCAGCGGTGACATCAAAGTGCATTTTGATCTGTCGGAACTGCACGGTTACCACTATAAGACGGGTGTCGTATTTGCCGCATTTGTACCACAGCTAGGGCAGGCTATTGCACGTGGTGGACGTTATGATGATATCGGTAAGATATTCGGACGTGCACGCGCAGCCACAGGATTCAGTACTGATTTAAAAGTTTTAAATCAATTATCTGCAAAACAGTTTGATCGTCCTGAAAAAATATTTGCACCGGCAGGCGCAGACCAAAAGAAAGTTGCCGCGTTACGTGCAGAAGGTAAAATTGTCATCGAGCAATTGCCTGGTCAGACTAGCGGTTCAACAGAGAGTGATGCAAAGGCGATGGGTTGCAGTAAGACTCTTTGAGTCGTCGATGGTCAGTGGGTTGTGCCAGAATAAATAAAAACGTCATTGCGAGCGAAGTGCGGCAGTAGTGGTGCATGAACGCACCGTTAACGGACCTAACGATGGAATCTTGCTAAGCGGCTGTGTTGCCGATATGAGATTGCTTCGTTCCTCGCAATGACTAGTATAAAAATTATTTTAATTATATTTAAATTCAAGGTTTAACCATGTCAAAAAATGTAGTCGTACTCGGAAGCCAATGGGGTGATGAGGGTAAAGGTAAAATTGTCGATCTGTTA
>JADFWF010000198.1 GCA_015222965.1 Pseudomonadota bacterium
CACATCTATGGAAAACAAAACCTTTCTAACGAAGCCTATCAGACCACGCCTGCAAAATTTCAGGTTAAGGTCGACGAGATGGTCGAGAAATATCAGGCGCGCGATGCGGACGGTAATCTTCGTTCAGAAGCAGGCATTCCGATTGTAAGCCCACCTGCAGGCAGCGATGTTTATCTACTTGGCAGACTGTGGCAGTGGTATCCGATCCTCGAGCTGGAAAAAGATCAGTCGTATCGCATACATCTTACATCGATGGATTGGCAGCATGGTTTTTCTCTGCAACCAGTCAATATTAACCTGCAAGTCCTTCCTGGTTATGAAATGGTTGTCACCATGGCGCCGGATCAAGCGGGTGACTATGCGATTGTGTGTAACGAATATTGCGGCATTGGTCACCATACCATGCTTGGCAAAATCATTGTGACGGAGAAATAAAATGGCTCAATTCAGAGTATGCCCGGACACGGGTTTCTATTTTGACAAGTCTGCTGAAAGCCTGATGAAGGCTAATGCAGTCGCGGGTGCTGTGGCACTGCTTATTGCCGGCATAATGGCACTGGGTGTTGTCCTGACTCGCTGGCAGGAAGTGCATCTGCTGCCTGCTGACCTGTTCTATCAAGTGCTTACTGCACATGGTATTAATGCGTTGATCTTCTGGATCATCTTCTTTGAAATTGCGATCATGTATTTCGCATCATCGGTGCTGTTGCGTACGCGGCTGGCGTCGCCGAGATGGGCGTGGGCAGGCTTTGCCTTGATGCTCATCGGCGCGGTGATGAATAACGTTGCAGTATTGCAGGGTAATTCGAGCGTGATGATGACCTCTTATGTGCCGATGCAGGCAGAACCCCATTTTTATCTGGGTCTGATCCTGTTCGCCGTGGGTGCATTGATCGGCTGTTTTGTATTCCTTGGCACATTAGTGATCGCCAAAGAAGACAAAACCTATGATGGTTCTATTCCACTGGTAACATTTGGTGCATTAACAGCCTGTATTATTGCTGTATTCACTATCGCCTGTGGCGCTATCATCCTGGTACCGACTTTCCTATGGTCTATCGGTTACATCAACCATATCGATGCTGAGATGTACCGTGTTATCTGGTGGGGTCTGGGTCACTCTTCTCAGCAGATCAACGTTGCAGCTCACGTTTCTGTCTGGTATCTGATTATTGGTGTTTTATTTAATGCGCGCCCGATGTCTGAGAAAGTAAGTCGTTCAGCCTTCCTGCTGTACATCTTCTTCCTGCAGTTGGCCAGTGCTCACCATATCCTGGTTGATCCAGGCATAAGCTCAGAGTGGAAAGTATTCAATACCAGTTACGCGATGTACCTTGCGGTACTGGCTAGTATGATTCACGGTCTGACTATCCCGGGTGCGATGGAAGTTGCACAGCGAGGCAAAGGTCTGACCAAAGGTCTGTTCGAATGGCTGCGTAAAGCACCATGGGGCAATCCAGTATTCTCCGGTTTCTTCATCTCACTGTTTACCTTCGGTTTCATCGGTGGTATCACAGGTGTTGTAATGGGTACTGAGCAGATCAACCTGATCATCCATAACACGATCTATGTACCGGCTCACTTCCACGCTACCGTGGTAACGGGTACAACATTGACCTTTATGGCTCTGACTTACCTGTTGATTCCACTGTTATTCAGACGTGCATTGTTCCTGCCGTGGATGGCTAAGTGGCAGCCATATGTATTCGGTGGCGGCATGACCATGATGATCCTGTTCATGTTGGGTGCGGGTACTTTAGGTGTATCACGTCGTCACTGGGACATGGACTTCACCGGCGCAGCATTGAGCTTTGAGTACCCTGGTACGGCTTATATGATGATGGCGGTTGGTGCTATCGGTGGTGTACTAGGTGTTGTTGGCGGCGGGATGTATCTGGTCGTAACTGTTGGTTCCTTACTGTTTGGTAAGAAGCTACAGCCAGAAGCTGGCTTCCTGCAAAGCTTTGGTGTTCCAATGGCTGCAAGTGTCTACAACGTTGAGCAACCTGCGCGTTTAGAAATGGCGCCTCAGGTCGTAGAAGAGCACGGTGATGGTGGCTTCGAAGCTCCAGGCACATTCGTTCTCGCGATGGCTCTACTGGTATGTTTCGTTGTGTACTACTTCATCAACTGGGACTACCTGTCATCAGTCTGGCCGCTTAGCTAGAAAGATGTAGGCTCGTAAACAAAAAACACGGGAGAAGTTAACCTTTTCCCGTGTTTTTTATTGCCTGCCGAAAATGGTTTAGTGAATGATAAATATCAGTTTTTTCTAAAGTTATAAGCAATAAATTGATCCAGCTTAAGTTATTCATTTTTAAGGCTAAATATAATCATAAGACCTGACTAAAAGGCATAAAAATAATTTGTGAACATGTTTAATCAAATAGTAAATCTTTTAAAATTGCGTATCGGCGTCATCATGATGTTGACCGCACTCGTCGCCATGGTCGTTACCCCCGGGCAGTCGTTAGATGGTATGCAGGTATTGGTGCTGGCATTTGCAGTGCTCATTTCAGCAGGCAGTGCAGGCGCATTTAATCAATATTTTGAAGTCGATCTTGATAGCGTGATGCAACGCACCAAAGATAGGCCTTTCGTAACCGGCAGTTTCAAGAAAAGCCCGCTGTGGATTTTTTTCATATTGGCACTTTTAGTTGTGGGTGTAGGTTCTGCTGTATTGTTTTTAAATAATGCTGCGGCGTTATATATTTTTCTGGGTGCTTTCTTTTATGGCATCATCTATACCGTGCTGCTCAAGCGGCGTACCTGGATGAACATCGTAATCGGGGGTGCAGCTGGCAGTTTTGCCGTGCTTGCAGGCGCAGCAGCAGTTGATCCAAACCTGAGTCCGATACCGATCTTACTGGCGCTGGTCTTGTTTTTCTGGACGCCATCACACTTCTGGAGCCTGGCGATTGCCAAACATCAGGATTACGCCAAAGCCGGCGTGCCGATGTTGCCGGTAGTAATCGGTGATAAACGCACGGCAGTCGTAGTGCTGGGTAATACACTGGTGCTGGTCGGCATTTCGATAATGCCGTTTTTTTATGGCATGAGCTGGTTATATCTCGCTGGTGCCGTCAGTGGAGGCGGTTATTTTATCTACCAGAATATTAAAATGATCTCTGAGCCGACACCGAAAGTTGCGATGAAAAGTTTTTTTGCCTCACTGGTGCAATTGGTGTTCCTTCTGATCGGTGCTGTTCTCGATGTTCTTTTATTGGGTTAATATTATCTATCACGTCTGTTAGTTACATGAGAGAATCGCGGAACAAGATTCCGCTCCTACAGGGTGGCGCAAACCGTAGGAGCGGATTTTTTTCATTCCGCGAAGCCAGAACCTGTAAATATAACCAGACACCAAATACAAACCACAACACACTAATGCGACTACCTCTCTTCATAATCAGCCTCCTACTGCTGCTAAGCTCTTTACCGGCTACAGGCGTAACTTACATGTCTGCAGAAAAAACGGCAAAAGCACAGCCAAAATTTGACTACGACGTCGCACTAAAAACCAGCCAGTCAGCCATCGGCCAGCAACTCGCTGATCACAGCTTTATCAACGCCGCAGGCGAGCCGGTATCGCTGGAAGATTTTCGCGGCAAACCGCTGGTGCTCAGCATGGTTTATACCAGCTGTTACCAGATATGCCCGATGACCACCCGGCATCTGTCGAAAGTGGTGGAGAAGGCGCGTGATGCCATGGGTGCAGACAGTTTCTCGGTCGTCGTTATCGGGTTTGACACCAAAGTTGATACCCCGGAGGCGATGCAATATTTTGCCAACAAACAGGGTATCAGTGACAAAAACTGGAACCTGTTGAGCATAAACGAAGAAGACCTCGATGCACTGTCAAAGGATTTAGGCTTCCTTTATTACCCGACTTCCAGCGGTTATGATCACCTGATCCAGGCAACGGTTATAGATGCCGATGGCAAAGTCTATCGGCAGGTTTATGGCCAGGTGTTTGATACCCCGCTGCTGGTTGATCCGTTACTGGATCTGGTACTGGGTCGTCCGCAGCCGGCGCAGTCATTCCTCTCTGTTTTAAGCGACAAGATCAAACTGTTCTGCACTGTCTACGACCCACGCAGTGATGGTTATTACTTTGACTATTCTTTCTTTGTGGAAATCTTTGTCGGTATTACTGTTATTTTGACGGTCATCATTATCATGCGGCGTGAAATAAAAAAGGGCAGGAAACAGCCAGAAACATAGAAGCTTTTCACAATAGAGGATATGGATGTCAGAAATCGGATGTCTGTTGTTGAGTCTTAGCTGACGTTAAGTTTTTTTGTAGGAGCGGAATTTTCTCATTCCGCGATATCGGTTTAACTTTTGTAAATGTGTTCGTTC
>JADFWF010000199.1 GCA_015222965.1 Pseudomonadota bacterium
AAAGCTTTAAAAGCGATTTACCACAGAGGCACAGAGGACACAGAGAAAAGCTTGTAAGTTTTTGTAGGGCGGGCAGTGCCCGCAGTTTTATGCGTATATGAGTCGCATTCTGTCGGGCAATGCCCGACCTACGTTTTTACAAATTAGTAATTGTTTTTCTCTGTGTCCTCTGTGCCTCTGTGGTGAACAAGCTTTTGACTTTGTTTTTAAAAGTCCGCTCATGGCCGAACTCGCCCCTTCACACTAACCGAAAATCATCGCTCGCCACCAAGCTCTACCATTACAACTTTATCTGTTGCATTATATCCGCATGTTCAAAGATCATGCTTTGCTGCAGGTCAAGCGACTGGCCGCTGCCATTTTCAATTGCGCGACGATACATCGCCAGTCCAATGGCTACATCGATATACGCTAAACCAACTGCATTAAAATAAATACGTTCATTTTCAGATTCACGACCGGGTTTATGATTAGATATCAGCTCATGCAGATCTGCATGAATATCCGCACCGGAGATTAATCCTTCCTTATACATACGGCTTAATGTCTGGGTACGGTGTGTGACAGTATCCCAGTCATCGCAGACGATCTTGTCACATTGCTGAGCGACTTCGTATTCATCTTCCCAGCCGCCGATATGGCTGTAAAAAGCGCCCGGTTTCATCCAGTCAGCTTTAAGCAACGGCGCCTGTACACTGGTTGCAGTTACCAGGATATCGGCATCCAACATAGCCGCACGACCATGTGTATTAGCACGAACAAAATCCATATCAGGAAACAGCGGTGATAATTCATCAATAAATTGCTGTTCTTCATCGATAGTTTTTGCTGCCACCCGACACTCCTTAAGAGATGGCCTGACAACTTTCATAGCGATCAGGTGCATCTTGGCCTGTTCGCCGGCACCGATGAAACCGATTACCTCGCTGTCATCACGCGATAGATGTTTAGCCGCCACGCCGCCCATAGCCGCCACCCGCATATTGGATGCCAGTGTGCCTTCCATAACCGCAACAGGAAAACCTTTTTCTATCTCGGAAAGCACTAAAATGGCTGACAGGTTTTGTGCGTCATGCAAGCCTGGGTTTCTTGGAAACACCGATACCCATTTTACGCCACAGATCTTTTCATCCAGCAAGGTTGCCGGTAGACAATTAATCCGGTCCTGTGAAGACTGGTCAAAAATCTGTACGATTTTTTCAGGGAATAATATACGATGCTGCTCGTATGCCAGCATGGTCTTTTCCGCCACCTGCATCGCCATTTTTATATCGAAACAACCGGCTTTTAACAGATCTTCCTGAGACAGGTAGCTAAAACTTATTTTATGCTCGGGCATCTTTATACTTCACTTTCCATTTTATTTAATTCATATTCCATACGCGCACACAGCCACGACCATCTGCTTTGGCTTCGATCAGCGCGTGGTCCGCAAGTTTGATGGTTTCATTATAGGAAGCCTGGCCATCCATCTCCGTCATGCCGATAGAAACGCTGATGTTAACTTTTTTAGAGTCAGTGATCATGATCGGCATTTTTTTCAATTCCTTACGCAATCGTTCGAGGAGTTGCGAAGCATGTTCGACATTTGTTTCCGGGAACAGCAGAAGAAATTCATCACCGCCGTAACGGAAGATGATGTCGTATTTCCTTAGGCGCTTGACGAAAAAATCCATCGTTGTCTTGAGTACACGGTCTCCGGCGACATGGCCATGTTTGTCATTGATCAGTTTGAAGTCATCAAAATCCATGATCGCCAGTACACAGCAGTTCCCGCTACGACGGGCACGCTCATGTTCTTTATCTATCATGAACGACATAGCGTGCCGGTTCCATACCCCGGTGAGGTGATCAACGGCGCACACTTTACTGATTAGAAAAAACTGCAAGTTTTGCACGGCGACACGAAAATCATTGGCGGTGTCAGTAAAATCATCATAGGCCTCACTGCTTACCGCCTTGCCGGACAGTTTAGTTTCTAGCAATGCTCGTGCTTTGTTGTGGACTTCTATATGCAGAGTGCCCGTTTCTATAAAAGTGGGATCATCTTTAAAGTCTGACTCCGACAGACCGTAATACCATTTGCCAAATTTACACCGGTGGTGTGCATCATCTGACAGATCATTCTCTTCCGGCACATCATTGCAGATGAGCGTACGGTGCAATACCTTTATCCACTGGCTATGATTGACCAGCCCTGTTCCCAGGTCTCTGAGCAGCGGCAGTATGTCACCGAGTGACGTTGATTCTTCTATCTGTAATCTGAAATGCTGGTCAATGTCCATGTGTTACCTGAGTGCTTCAAATTGGGTAGATGTTTTACCTGATTATTAAAGTTACACTTCGTAGGTCGTCGATGCAACCTTGCCGCCGTGACC
>JADFWF010000200.1 GCA_015222965.1 Pseudomonadota bacterium
AATATTTTTACATCCTTCCATTTGATATTAAGCAACTTAAGCTTGTCGCTATCAAACTCAAGGTTCTTTTGATACATCGACTTTATTTTGCCCTTCAACCATTCATTTGAACTCAGCTTCACCCAGTCATATTCTACTGCCGATGGTATCCAGTCATTATTATTTAAAGAAGATTTTAAATATAGAAAATATTATATGCATTAGTGCAGGCAACAAAAAACCTTTCTTATTCTCACATGAAATTCGGCTGGCAATCAACGGTCGTTTTAAATTGGTCGAATTTTAATCCCTGTAAACATTATATTGTTCTCCTTACTTTTTATATAGTTGTAAAACTTTTCTACAGCGGAATCTCTGTCAACGTGTCAACCAGTAGACTAACTCCGGTATATCGTTAACACCAAGAGTCAAAAACACAGTGTCTGAAGCATCATCAAAGTTACGCACGCCCAGGCCAATACGTAAGCGATCCTTCAGAAGGTTAATGTGCACTTCACCACCCAGAGTATTCTGTTTAACTTCTTCTGGTTTAACAAATGTGTGATATAAGGTTGGTGTAAAACCAAAACTGGATGCAACCAGATAGGGTGTTTTTCGGGTATAGCTAATTCCCAGCCCAAGGTAATTCTCTCGCGTTATATCTTTGCTCGATGCAAATATACCGCCGGTAAAACCCAGGCTTGCGCGCAGTGCCAGCAAATCCTTTTGCGTTATTGCTATAGTAGGCTGCCAGGTAAACTTAATATCAGACTCTATTACGTCAAAACCGATCTCGAAAGGTATGATGTTTCGCCACACCCAGTTATCGGCAGCGGTCGATGGTGAAAATGTGGATCGCTCACGGTATGTCGTACTTTGTAGCACATAGGCGGTAGCACCCATTAAACCGGTATTTGCAGATTCGCGTTTATCCGGAACAGGTTCACGTGCTTTATAGATTTTTTCAGTCTCTGTTTCAAGGTAAACAAGGCGATTCGTTATGCGGCGCGTTAACTCTGACAACCAACTGTCAGGGTCATCGATAATTTGCGATAACATAGAAGGATTGCCATTCTCGCCAGGTGTCGGGGTAAATCCTTCGGCTTTAAGGTGCTCAAAAAACACTTCGGCACTCTCACCGGCAGCAAGCGATTTTGCCAGGGCGTTATTAATGATGCGCATATCACGATCCTCAGCCGGCATCGGTTCGTATGCGAAACGCAGTAACGTCTGTCTGCCGTATTCATGCTGGGCAAGCTTCGCAAAAACATAACGACCACGTGGATCACTATTAAAACCTGAAATATCATAGAGTCTTTTGCCTGCCGCATCAAAACACTGACGGTACGCTTCTGCCTGATATTCCAACGAATAATGCCGCTTGCACAAATTGCCTGCTGATAAAACAGTGGCATCATACACACCGACATAATAATCATATTCGCGAAACTTGTAATCGAGGAACGAGCCGAAACTTTCCAGCAATGTACCAGTGATAGGCGCACCGCGACTTGATACAAACAACGCCCTGTCATTGTGCAAGGTAAGACGTGATTTTTCGATATCTCTATATATTTTGTTCTTTTCCAGTTCCATCTGTTCAACAATTGATTTCATGGCATCGGCAAATTGATTACGATAGCGTGGAATATCAAACGAGCACTCAGTGCGTGTTTGTGAATCTAAACTTGTCTTCTTGCCGCTACAGGATTTTATAATTCCTTTCTCCCGTAAACGCTTAACTGAGTATGGTGCTTCGATAGCAGGTGTTAAATGATGATAGGCGATTTCAAGCAAAGCGCCGGCGCGATTCAATGCCTCGGAGCAATCGAGAGTGCGATCAAAATAAGGTAGTTCCTTCTCACAATTTAGTGTGCCACCCTGCCGTTTCAGCATTTTGGCAAGTTTGCGGCTAATTTCCGACATATTGAGCTGCCAGTTATCACTGGTGAACTCACGATACAATTCGTAAGTTCTGGCTGTACCCATGGCGTTAAGCAGTAAGCGGCCTTCTGAAGCCAGGTTAAATGTCATAGTGCGGCAAGCCTCAGGTGGATTAACGCCATCACATGCCAGGTTTTCTTTCGCTTGCGGAACATCGTAACGGATCCGATTAGGATCGATATACAGGTAAGTCACCGGGTATAAGTTATCTTTTGCACTTACATTTCTTTCAGCAAGGATCCGCGCCAGGCCAATAGGCAGGTTATCGAATAGACCACCATCAGCAAATTCAGCTTCGGCAAGCTCATAACCTTCGGCACAAAACAGGTCATTATCTGTTTTCACAGCAAGCTGTTTTTTCTGCTCCACTACCTCATTATTACTTTCATCAGATATGAGGCGACAGTACTGAAGTCGTTTGCGTCCGAAAGCCATCGGGAAGGCACTGGTGGTGAACGAAATATCTTCAATACGCTTATCATCAATAGAAAAAGCAGGTTCACTCTTCGACCATGGCATCAGAATCATTGCGGGGTCTGACAGCGTTGGATAGTCTGCTGGATCAAAAAAGAAATCAATAGTGTTATCAGCAGTGACCCGCAGCTCAAAGGGTATATAAAAGCGCTGATTCTGCACATCAACATTACCTACTGTTAACTTATCTGGCTCAATTCTGGTCACCGTCACACCGAGGGGTATTCGACAGCCTTTTCGAAATAAAGGCTGATTCCATTTGTCACGAAGTTCGCCAGCGGCTTCTAGAAAATCTTTACGTGAAAGAACAGCGTCGCCTGGCAGGTAATCTGGCGAGTCCGGGTATTCTGGAAGAAGTTTGCTTATATCCCCTCTCAGCCAGATATCGCGGAACACATTGTTGTCAATACGATTGCTAATACCACCCTCTTTTTCGGGGAT
>JADFWF010000201.1 GCA_015222965.1 Pseudomonadota bacterium
AGGTCATGGCGGAGCAGCGTGAGTTGTTTATGCAGGGTGCCGTGGCGCGTGATGTCGATGCAAAACTTGCCACTCGTATATTCGACCTGATGGAGAAATTTGCCGGTTACGGTTTTAATAAATCACACTCGGCCGCGTATGCATTACTGTCTTATCAGACAGCGTGGTTAAAAGCCCATTACCCGGCGGAATTTATGGCCGCGGTTTTATCGGCGGATATGGACAACACCGATAAGGTCGTGGGATTAATAGAAGACTGCAGTGAGCAGGGCGTAAAAGTATTGCCACCGGACATAAATAAATCGATCTATCAGTTCAGCGTGCCGGATGAAAAATCTGTTCTCTACGGTTTAGGTGCATTGAAAGGTGTCGGTGAAGCAGCGCTCGATGGCATCATTGCCGAGCGTGATGAGAATGGTGAATTCGCCGACCTCTACGATTTTTGCCGGCGCAGTGATACCCGTAAAGTCAATCGCCGGGTGATGGAAGCATTGATCAAAGCCGGTGCCATGGATTCACTGGGACCTAATCGTGCCAGTTTGATCGCCAGTTTGAGCAATGCAGTACAACTGGCTGAGCAAAACCAGAAAAATGCCAGTGTCGGTCAGGATGATATGTTCGGTTCATCCGATGAACCTGATGCACATGCCAATGTACATATTATCGAGGTGGAAGACTGGGATGATGAAACCCGTCTATCCAATGAAAAAGAAACATTGGGTCTGTATCTTACAGGGCACCCGATAACGCGTTATGAGCAAGAACTAAGACGATTCACCGAATGTCGATTTTCTAAAGTACCGGATCTGGTACCGGAAAGTGAAAGAGGCGGCCAGGGAGGCGGTTCGGGTGGCGGCTACAGTTACCGGAAAAAGAACAAGACGCAATATTGCCTCGCCGGCCTGCTGATCGGTATGCGTGTGCGCAAAACTAAAACCGGCAGCAAGATCGTTACCGGTGTTCTGGATGACAGGACGGCGCGTGTAGAAGTTGTACTCTATGAAGACGTGTACGAGCAATTCAGTAATTCACTGGTCAAAGATAAAGTGTGTGTAGTTGTTGGCAGCGTCAGTTATGATGACTTTAATGCCGCGTATTCGATAAACGCGAGTACCATCTATACCATGACACAGGCACGGGAGAGATTTGCCCGCGGCCTGCAGATAAAATTCGACAGGAGTAAAGCGAACGGAAGCTGGTCAGATGCTAATATCACAAAACAACTGACAGACGTGCTGCACACATATCGCGAGGGAAATTGTCCGGTAAACATCAAATATAACAGCGGTACAGATATCTCACAGTTTGTACTGGGCGAAGAATGGAACGTCGTTCCCTCAGATGATCTATTAAACCGGCTGGATAAAGTGTTCGGTTCAGAACAGATAGAAATAATGTACTAAAAAGACAATGAATAACGAATAATGAAAAGTGAATAATTAAATACATTAAAACACTTTATTTATCGAGCGATAGTTTAAAATTCATTATTCATTATTCATTATTCACTGATTTATGAAGCACCACGTTCAAAAACTAAAATACCATTTATTCAAACCCCAGACATGGCGCACCAACCTCGTTTTCTGGGGCGGCGCAATCCTGGTTGGACTGGTTGCAGCAGTTTTTGCCTTGCTCGCTGACCAGGGTGACCAGGTGTTCCGGCGAATAGTTGCTTACAATGAATATCTACCATTATTGGTAACACCCGCAGGTTTTGTGCTGACGGTTTATATAACCCGAAAAGTCTTCAGCGGGGCAGAGGGCAGTGGTATACCGCAAACATTAATCGCACTGGCAGATCCCGGCAGCAGTTTAAGTAACCGCCTGTTATCGATGCGTATGGTGGTCGGTAAAGTACTGATGGCCGTATTGGCCTTATGCAGCGGCGCATCGCTTGGCAGGGAAGGGCCGACCGTGCACCTGGGTGCCGCGATATTGCACTCACTTGGAAAGTACGCGCATCTGCCAACAAAATATTATGAACGTGG
>JADFWF010000202.1 GCA_015222965.1 Pseudomonadota bacterium
GCATGGCCTGAAACAAAACCTGCATCAGACAGATCTTTCCACATCGCGGGCAGGTCTTCTTTTTTGATGCCGAACATATCGATACGCTGACCACCGGTCACTTTCATTTCCGGCACATCAAACTTATCGCAGACATCCGCTATCGCCCGTAACTCATCCGGCTTGACCAGACCACCGAACATACGCGGCACGACCGAATAGCTACCATCTTTTTGAATGTTGCCATGCGCACGCTCGTTGATGAAACGTGACTGCAGGTCATCTTCATAATCTTCAGGCCAATGCGCCATCAGGTAATAGTTCAACGCAGGACGACAGGCGGCACAACCGTCCGGTGTTTTCCATTCGAGGAATTCGCGAACCGCCGGCATAGTTTTTAACTCATGCTCTTTGATAGCATTGATCACATCATCGTGACCGTGATCGGTGCATTTACATACCGCTTTCTTGCTCGGTGTTTCGTCATAACCTTCACCGACAGTCGAAGCCAGGATCGATTCAACTAAACCGGTACATGATCCACAGGAAGAAGATGCTTTGGTATGCGCACGGACCTCGTCCAGTGTGAAGATACCGTTTTTACTGATCGCCTGGACGATGTCACCTTTGGTAACACCGTTACAGCCACAGATCTCAGCATCATCCGGTAACGACATCACCATCGTGGACTCACCGTGGCCAGCATCACCCAGATCATGCTGACCAAATAATATTGTTTTACGGAAGTCAGCAACATTGGCGGCATCACGCATCAAGCTGAAATACCAGGTGCCGTCCATGGTATCGCCAAACATGACAGCGCCTTTGATGACGTTATCTTTCAGCACTAGTTTTTTGTAGACACCGCTGGCAACATCCTGCATCTGCAGAACTTCATCGCCTTCTTCTTCATTAAATTCACCAGCAGAGAAAAGGTCGATGCCGGTCACTTTTAATTTTGTTGAAGTCATCGAACCGATATAACGCGTACTGCCGACATGCGCTAAATGATTTGCTGCAACTTTTGCCTGCTCGAACAATGGCGCCACTAAGCCGTAACATTCATTGCGATGCTGCACACACTCACCCACCGAGTAAACAACAGGATCAAATGTCTGCATGGTATCGTTTACCACGATGCCGCGTTCGCAATGAATACCCGCTTTCTGCGCCAGTTCGATATTAGGACGAATACCAACAGCCATAACGACAAGGTCAGCATCTATTTCAGAGCCATCTGCAAACTTCACCGAGGTCACACGTTTATCACCGGCAATCTCTGCAGTAGAAGCTTCCATCAGGAAGGTCATGCCACGCTCTTCCAGCGAAGACTTTAATAGAGCAGAAGCCGGTTTATCCAACTGGCGCTCCATCAATGAATCAAGCAGGTGCACGACGGTAACTTCCATGCCTTGCTTCATCAGACCGTTAGCCGCTTCCAGACCTAACAGACCGCCACCGATAACAACGGCTTTTTTATGGTCTTTAGCTGCTTGCACCATAATGTCGACATCATGGATATCACGAAAACCTAGAACACCTTCTTTATCAGCACCCGGAATCGGAATAATGAACGGGTTAGAACCGGTCGCTATCAATAAACGATCGTAGGAAAACTCTTTACCGCTTTCTGTTATAACTGCTTTTTTAACGCGTGAGATTTCAGTTGCCGCATCACCGGTGATCAAATCGATAGCATTCTCTTCATACCATTCACGACTGTTCAGGATGATGTCATCAATAGTCTGTTCGCCTGCGAGCACGGGAGACAGCATTATTCTGTTGTAATTAGGATGCGGCTCAGCACCGATGACGGTAATGTCATACTGATCACTTCCCTTCTCATCTGATGTATTGTGCTTGAATAGCTCTTCGAGGGCACGCATGCCCGCCATTCCGTTACCGATTAAAACCAGTTTTTCTTTCATCTGTGACTCCAAATAATAGTGCTTTGGAGTACTAGAGCAAGATGCGTGCCACTAATTTTTCCTCGCCAAATCGCCGCAAGATGGGCTTTTGACAGGCCAGAACAATAACCTTGACAATAAATTGCACCAATGTGGTGCGAGCACAAAGCATCATGCACCATAACAAAGAACTAATATACTAATGCTTCACCGAGTAAAGGCGGCATGTTCCGTTATCAATACAATTTTTCACTTGGCACGACTTCTGCATTAGCACTAAAAAATAATATTTATATGGAGCAATTGTGGCTAACAGTAACAAGTTGAAAATTTTTTCTTTTACCGGAAACATGCGAATCCTGCACCTAACCTGGTTTGCATTTTTTCTGTCTTTCATGGTGTGGTTCGCGCACGCACCTTTGATGGTAGTTATCCGTGAAACTTTTGGCCTGTCCGATCAAGAAGTAAAAGCACTGTTAATTCTTAATGTGGCGATGACCATCCCGGCACGGATCGTGGTCGGCATGCTGGTCGATCGTTTCGGCCCTCGCGTCATGTTTTCTTCCATCCTGATACTCTCCGGTATCTTTTGTATTGCGTTTTCTCTGGCACAAAATTACCAGCAACTCGCAACGATCCGATTCTTACTGGGCTTCGTAGGCGCAGGTTTTGTTGTCGGCATCCGCATGATTTCAGAATGGTTTCCAGCCCGTCAGACTGGTGTCGCACAGGGCATCTACGGCGGCTGGGGCAATTTCGGCTCAGCCGCCTCAGCTATGCTGCTACCTACCCTCGCATTGATGTTTGGCGGTGATGACGGCTGGCGCTATGCGATTGCATCTACCGGCATAATGGCAATGATCTATGGTGTTTTTTATTATTTTGCGGTCACCAATACACCGAAAGGCTCAACTTACTTCAAGCCTAAAAAGATGGGCGGCATGGAAGTGACCAGTAAATTTGATTTCTTTTTATACCTGGTCGTCAGTATCCCGATGTATGGCGCACTGGCAGTACTGGCATGGAAACTGTCTCCAGCAAATTTGAACTGGTTTGACGACAGTATCACTTACAGCATCTATGGCGTTCTGGCTGCGGTTTATCTCTATCAGTCTTATAATATCTACCAGGTCAATAAAGAACTATTTAAAAAAGATGTACCCGATATTTTTAAATACGACTTCAGCCAGGTGGCGGTTTTAAACCTGGCTTACCTGGTAACGTTCGGTTCAGAGCTGGCGCTGGTTTCGATGCTGCCGCTGTTCTATAAAGATACTTTTGATATCTCAACCATACTTGCCGGTATCCTGGCAGCGATCTATCCGGTGATGAATTTGGTTGCACGCCCTGCCGGCGGCATCATCAGTGATAAATTCGGGCGCAAACGCACGCTTGTGGTTTTATTTACCGGCATCGCTCTTTCTTTTGCCCTGTTAGCACAGGTAGATGCCAGCTGGGCATTACCGCTTGTTGTTGCCACTACCATCATCTGCGGTTTATTTTCTAAAGCGGGCTCCGGTGCTGTCTTTGCCATGGTTCCTCTCATCCAGCGCCGCATGACCGGACAGATTGCCGGCATGGCTGGTGCCTATGGCAATATCGGTGGCGTACTATTTTTAACTATCCTGTCATTTGTTTCTTCACAGGCCTTCTTCATGTTTATCGCCGGGGCTGGTGCAATCGTACTGTTTGCTATCATCGTGTTCTCACGCGAACCACGCGGTCAGATGGCTGAAGTGATGCCAGATGGCAGCGTTGAGATGATCGATGTCTCATAGTTAAATTTTCATCATTGCGAGGCACGGAGCAATCTACTGCTGGCAGCTCCGCCGCTTAAAGAGATTGCTTCGTGCCTCGCAATGACAATTAAATTTATGGCAAGATGAAACCATGAGCACACAATTAAAAATCAGCCTCGGCCAAAGTTCTGACAAAGGCATCAAAGAGCGTAACGAAGATTTTTACGGTGCCTATATCCCTGAAGGCTCAACACTTGATAACAAAGGCATCGCCTGTGCGATTGCTGACGGCATGGGCAGCTGCGCGAACGCGCAAGAGGCCAGCGAACACTGCGTTAAAAGTTTTCTTAACGACTATTTCAGCACCCCTGAAACATGGACTGTCAAAACCTCAGGCGCAAAAGTTTTAACCGCGATCAATAACTGGCTATTGAGCAATGGCAATAAAGATCATGCCAATGGCATGGTTACGACTTTCAGTGCGATTGTTTTTAAATCGACCACCGCTCATATATTTCATATCGGCGACTCACGCATCTATCGTTTTCGTCAGAACAATAACTCGGCTGACTTTGAACTTATCACCACCGATCACCGTGTCTGGATTTCAGATGAGAAAAATTACCTGAGCCGTGCCATGGGCATCGACAGTCATCTCGACATCGATTACAAAACATTGGCGGTCGAAGAAGGCGATGTCTTTTTGATGACCACGGATGGCATTCATGACTATCTCAATGACCAGCAGCTAAAGACACATCTGAATACTGAAGCTTCGATAGAAGTAAAAGCGGACAAGATCACGAGACATGCACTGGAATTAAAAAGCCACGACAATATCACCTGCCAGATCATTAAAATTGAAAACCTGCCCTCGCAGGATGCTAACGAGATATATAACGAATTAACACGCCTGCCTTTCCCGCCACACCTCGGCCCAGGCATGACCATGGATGGCTACGAGATCCTGGAAGAAGTTCATGCCAGCACAACCTCACAACTCTATAAAGTTCGTGATATAGAAAGCAACGAACTGTTCATGATGAAAACACCATCGATCAACTTCTCCGATGATCCGGCATACATCGAACGTTTCTACATGGAAGAATGGGCGGGAAAACGCATACAGAGTGATGCCGTATTAAAAATAATCGAACAGACACGTCAGCGAAACTTTTTATATTTCATCATGGAGTACATCGACGGCATAACGTTGAAACAATGGTCCGAAGAAAACACTTCGCCGGACTTTGAACGTGTAATCGACATCACAAACAAAATCATAAAAGGTTTACGGGTATTTCATCGACTGGAAATGTTACATCGAGACCTCAAACCCGAGAACATCATGATCACCACGCACGGCGTGGTTAAAATCATAGACTTCGGGTCGGTAAAAATTGCCGGCATTCAGGAGATCAGCACCCCGGTCGAACGTATCGAACTGCTGGGCACCAAAAATTATACCGCGCCGGAATATCTGCTCGGCATGGAAGGCAGTAACCGCTCTGATATCTATTCGCTAGGTGTCCTGGTATATAACCTGCTGACCGGTCACCTGCCCTACGGCGACAAGATGTCCCGTGACCTTAACTGGCGCACCTTAAATAAAATAAAATACGAATCATCGATAAAACACAACCCGATGATTCCCCTGTGGATGGACGGCGCCATCCATAAGGCCGTTAAAAAAGATCAACGCTCGCGCTATGATACTTTCTCCGAGTTCCTGTATGACCTCACCCACCCTAAAGAATCATTCATGGGTCAATCTGCGCCATTACTGGAACGCAACCCGACGGCATTCTGGCAGATCATCAGCGCTTTATTATTGCTTGGCAATGTAATCTGGTTATTCGTTTTCATCACATGATCAAAACCTATGAACAATTCCGATAAAAAAATCAGCTGTATCATCCTGGCTGGCGGCAAAGGCAAACGCGTCGGCGGCGTAGACAAAGGCCTGCTCGTATACAGAAACAAACCATTGATCGAACATACTATCAACGCTGTAACACCACAGGTCGATGACATAATAATTAGCGCCAATCGTAATATCGATCGTTATAAAAATTACGCTAAAAAAGTTATCTCTGACGAATCCGAAGATTATCTTGGCCCACTGGCTGGAATCGATGCCGCCTTGTCACACTGCGTCCATGATCTGGTTTTGATCGTCGCCTGCGA
>JADFWF010000024.1 GCA_015222965.1 Pseudomonadota bacterium
TGATCTGACACCCTATTATGGAAACGATGAAGACTGCATCCACTGGCATACAACTTCCAGAAAGGCCTGCGAAAATTTCGCAGAAGGCACTTACGAAAAATATAAGAAATGGTGTGATGACTATTTCTATCTCAAACACCGCGACGAACAACGCGGTATCGGCGGATTGTTTTTTGACGATCTAAATGAAGAGGGCTTCGCTGAAAGCTTTTCATTTATGAAAAGCGTCGGCGATCACTACATCGGTGCTTATCTGCCGATCGTTCAACGTAGGAAAAATGACAGCTATACTGAAGAACAGCGTAATTTTCAGTTATATCGCAGGGGCCGTTACGTGGAATTTAACCTGGTCTATGATCGCGGAACATTATTTGGCCTGCAGACAGGTGGCCGCACAGAATCCATCTTGATGTCATTACCACCCGTGGTGCATTTCGAGTACAACAGGGCGATACCTGAAAATTCCGAAGAAGCAAAACTATATGATTATTATTTAAAGCCCAGGGACTGGGTTTAATGATTTTCCTTTAATGCTGTTTTAATGCCTGTTCCTGAGCCTTGGGCGACATTTAGAAAAGCGAAAAACATTTCACCACAGAGGACACAGAGTTTTTTGTGTCATTGCGAGCGAAGCGTGGCAGTAGTGGTGCATGGACGCACCGTTAACGGACCTAACGATGGAATCCCTTGCAGGCAGCCGTAGCGCTTATGGAGATTGCCGCGCTTCGCTCGCAATGACGGAATATATAGTAACTTTCGCCTTTGTTTTTAACTGCAAACTGAGAACTGCCTACTGCCTACTTCTCTTAAGCGTTTTTCTGGTGCAGTTTCACCACGTTATGATTTGGCAACTCTGTCAGCGGCTCTGAGATGTAATGCCCCTGAACTTTATCGACGCCACAGATCTTCAGCAGGCGTACTATCTCAGGACTTTCTACGTACTCAGCAACTGTATAACGGCCCAGCGAATGCGCAACATCATTCATCGCTGTAACGATCGCACGGTCGGTGGCTCCACGCGCCATGCTACGTACGAACTGGCCATCGATTTTCACAAAGTCTGTAGGCAGATTTTTTAATTGCGAGAAAGAACAGAAGCCTGAACCAAAATCATCCAGTGAGAAGCGACAACCAATTTTTCTAAGCTCATTGATAAAATCGTTCGCCTGTTCAAGGTTTGCGATCGCACAGGTCTCTGTCACTTCAAACGTCAATGCACTTGGGCTGATATTATATTGCTCGATCAGCGATTTTATTTTTCCTAAAGTTTCATCGCTGTCTACAGTATTACCGGAGATATTGATCGACAGACGAATATTTTTACTCGCCGGCCCCGTTGCAACCATCTCCTGTAGCGCATTTTCCAGCACCCACATATCGATATCAGTCATCATGTTAAAGCGTTCTGCAGTCGGGATAAAACTATCAGGATAATTTATATCACCATTCTCATCGATCATTCGAACAAGTACTTCATAACTATTCACTTTATCTGCTTCGTTTATATGTCTCTGCCATAAGACACCATCCTGCGCTGGCAGGTTCACCAGATCAACATCATCCATATTCATTATCGGCTGATAGTGCAGCTGGAACATGTCTTTCTCCAGCGCTTCCCTTATCCGCGCAGACCAGCCAAGTTCACTGCCCATCGCATTACGTTCATCACTGTTCTTCTCATACATATGGGTCTGGTTCCTTCCCATACGTTTTGAAATATGGCAGGCGATATCAGCATTCGCCATCACATCACCTGCTGTTATGTTTGCTATATCCATCATCGCTACACCGAAACTTGCGTTGACATGATACGCTTTGTCTTCATGGTGTACGCGTAGATTAGAAAGCGATGTGCGGATCTCATCAGAGATACTTACCGCTAAACCCTCATCGACATTTTTCAGTATAAGCGCAAATTCATCACCACCGATCCGTGCGGCAACATCGTGACGCCTTAGGTGTTTATTCAGCTCCTGGCTCAGATCGATGAGCAGCTTATCGCCTACCTCATGTCCCGCTGTATCATTGACGTATTTAAAACGATCAAGATCAAGATAGACCAGCGCACTCATGATACCGGTCCGGCTTACGCTGCTGATTTCTTTCTCAAGAAAACTCTCGAAGTAACGACGATTATACAAACCTGTCAGATGATCATGTGTCGCCTGCCAACGCAGTTTCTCTTCCATCATCCTGCGTTCTGAGATATCGCGGAATGCGATCACCGAACCTTCCTGTTTGCCATTGACTGACAGCGCATACAGAGTGCAATCGACCGGAATCTCTTTTCCACTTTGATGACGGAACTGCGTCTCCCATCCTTTTAACTGCTCACCTGAATAATAGGCCTCTTTCAATTGATCACGGCCCGCATCCTGATTTTTAAAATGGAAAACCTCAAATGCGCTCATTCCAAGTAATGGCTTAACATCATGCATGCCTAAAACTCTTAACGCAGCCGGATTCATGAAAGTTATATGGCCATCCTTATCGACGCCATAAACACCCTCACCCACGGACTCCAGAATAGCGGCAAGGTTTTCACGTTGTTTTTCTATCGAGCGCTGTACTTCGATGAATCGTCGCATACCGGATATACGTGCCAGGAATAATTCTTCTGCCTCATTTTTGAACATGCATTCGATCGCACCCGCCTGCAGGCAATCACGGATCACAGAATCAAGATAAGTACCGGTAATGACCGCTGTGCGTATATCGGCGGTGAGTGGGTCATCTCTTAACTTTTGACACAGCACATAACCATTCTGTTCGGGCATAAAGTAATCAACTATTGCGATATCGATCTTCTGCTCAAGCGCAACCTTATAAGCCTCTTCAACAGAGTTTGCTGTCACCACATCATAATTGTTTCTTTCCAGTAATCGCTGGTAATAGATACGGATACTTTTTGAGTCATCGACGAACAGCACTCTGGTTGCTCTTACATCACGGCGGACCTGACGCTGCTCGATGACCGGCTCCTGAGATTCAGGGTTTAACATCGATTGCAATGAAGCCACCACTTCCTGGTAGTTTTCCCATGGAATTAGCGCCGTGGTTTTACGGGTGCTCATCCAGTTAAGCAGATCCAGTTCGGCATCATTGGATAACAGCACAACCGGAACCTCGCTGTAGGGCTCGCGATCTAATAACACTAATAACTGTTTGGATTCTTCGAAATGTTCGTAATTTGGCCAGCCGACCATGATGGCATGGAGCTGCAATGTATTTGTCTGCAATGTCTTAGTCGCAGACTCAAAACTATCCACACTAATGAGCTCGTATCCCTGCTTCTGAAGTGTTTTGCCAAGTATGTAGCGCAACGTTGCTGATTCTTCAACGATCAGAATACGCTGCATTGTGGCATTATCAGGCATGCGATTTTTCCCCAAGTATCTATGAGCAATTTATAAGAATTGCGGACTGGTATGGGCAACTAACAGATAATATAGGATTAAAAACCTGTTTGAACCCTGAATTTGATCACATTTTTAATAAGTTATTTATAGCAATTTAAGCCGGAAAATCCAGTATTTACCTGATATCTGCCAGACAATAATGAAAAAGCCGGCCCAAATTGATTTCGGACCGGCTTTCTCATCAATATTGTCATTTAAGACGACATCAGGGCATGTGCGATATTATTTTTTACCTTCACCACATTTACCTTCGCCACACTTGGCTTCTTTTGCTTTATCGCCTTTACCTTCACCACACTTGCCTTCACCACAGGTACCTTCTGACATAGCCACGTTATAGCCGCCATCTAATTGCTGCATAGCAAATGGATTTTCTGTCGCCATCGCACTTCCCGCAGCAAATGATGCAACAATGGCTGCACTGGCAGCAACAGTCGTTAATTTTTTTCATAGTTTTTTCCTCGTTATTTGTTTTAAAATATTTCACCATATTCTGTTATGCAAAATGATGGATGCCGCATTTGAAGCCTTTCATCTATAAAAGTTCAGCGCAAAACACTGTTTGATTAATTACAGCCGCCATAATTACAAACCTTGTCGAATAGCTTCAATCACCTCACTCTCAATTTTCATAAACAGCTCTTTGACAGGGCTATTTAGCGCGATGGCACCAGGCCGGTTAAATAACACCGTGGTTTTTCCTTCACGCTCTATCAAGGTCAGATGCAAAGGACAAAACCCCAGCATGCCGGGATCTAAATTACTGACTTTATTGGCATACCAGCCATTGCAGAAAACCATACTGCGCATTTCCGAAATATTATTACGGTTGTAATCATCACCCCATTTTTCCGAAAAACGCGCCAGATTTTTACCAATATCCAGCTCAAATACCACAAAAAAACGGGCATCTTCCAAACTTTTGTACAGCTTGTCATAAACCACTGAAACTGGTTTATCTACCTGCTGCATATATACACCCGGGTTGTTTTCATTGGCATGTGCAGGTGTTAGTTGCATCATCAATATAATAACCGCTAGCCAGTTCATAAAAATGTTTGAGGTTTTCCTGTCCCGCATGGTTGCACCTGCTGAAGTTGATGGTAATCCGGCATCATGCCACGATAATTCCATACATGAATATTGCCATCTAATGATGGCATCGTAATTATTGCCTGTTACAATACGTTCATTCAGTTATTTATGGAGCGAACCGTGTCCAAAACAGGTGATTTTTCTGCAACCCGAATGCGACGTATGCGTCGCGATGATTTCTCACGCCGTCTGATGCGAGAGAACAGCGTCTCGGCTGATGACCTCATATACCCCATGTTTGTCATCGAAGGAAACAATCAACGTGAAACGGTATCTTCGATGCCCGGCGTTGAACGTGTCAGCATCGATCAATTGCTTATCGAAGCAAAACAGTGCTTCGAACTAGGCATTCCCGCAATAGCCCTTTTCCCCGTAGTATCACCGGATAAAAAATCCGATGACGCAGCAGAAGCTTTTAATCCTGATGGTCTTGCGCAAACAGCTGTCAGAGAATTAAAAAAGGCACTGCCAGAACTTGGCGTAATCACCGATGTTGCTCTCGATCCATTTACCAGCCATGGCCAGGATGGGCTGACAGATAACAGCGGTTATGTATTAAATGACGAAACCGTTGAGGTACTGGTCAAACAGGCGTTATCACATGCACAGGCTGGCGCAGATATCGTGGCACCCTCAGACATGATGGATGGACGAATCGGTGCTATCCGACAGGCGCTTGAAGAAAATGGTTTTATCCATACCCGCATACTTTCTTATTCAGCAAAATATGCTTCCAGTTTCTACGGACCGTTTCGTGACGCAGTGGGCTCTGCAAAAAATCTCGCTGGCGGCAACAAATACAGTTATCAGATGGATCCGGCCAATTCCGATGAAGCCTTGCATGAAATCGAACTCGACATTCAGGAGGGCGCTGACATGTTCATGGTTAAACCCGGCATGCCATATCTTGATATCGTGCGCCGTGTGAAAGATGAATTTTCGATACCGACATACGTCTATCAGGTCAGCGGCGAATATGCGATGTTAAAAGCTGCGGCACAGAATGGCTGGCTCGACGAAGAGGCGACCGTGATGGAGAGCTTATTAGGTTTTAAACGTGCTGGCGCTGATGGCATACTGACCTATTACGCTAAAACCGTCGCGCAATGGTTAAAGCAACAGAATTGACGTATGACCGAATTAATTGATCGCTACGCTGTTTTTGGCAACCCGGTAGAACACAGCAGATCCCCACAGATACATAAGCTTTTTGCAAAGCAGACAGATCAATCACTGATCTATACCGCCGAACTCGCCGAGATCGGTCAATTCGATCAGGCCGTTAAAAACTTTATCAAAGATAACGGCAAAGGCTTAAACATCACGGTGCCATTCAAAGAAGACGCGTGGAAGCTAGCGCAAAAACACAGCGACCGTGCAAAACGTGCTGGCGCGGTTAACACTTTAAGGCTCGAGCAGGATAGCAGCCTGTACGGCGATACCACCGATGGTACTGGACTGGTCCGTGACCTGATGGACAATCATCACATCACAATCAATAACAAAACCATCTTGATCGTCGGCGCTGGCGGCGCTGTCCGCGGCGTGATCGAGGCGCTTTTGCAACAGCGACCTGCCTCTATCCTGATAACCAACCGGACCAGAAAAAAAGCCGTACAGCTGGCAGAAGATTTTTCTGACCTGGGCAACATCGATGGCTGCGGTCTGGATGAGATCAGCGATGACAGTTTTGATATCATAATCAACGGCACATCAGCCAGCCTGCATGGTGACCTGCCAACCTTGCCCGATTCGATCTTTGCTAAACACAGCTGCAGTTACGACATGATGTACGCCGCACAGGCTACCGTGTTTATGCAGTGGTCAATAGATAATGGCGTCACACATGTTTTTGATGGTTTAGGCATGCTCGTAGAGCAGGCTGCAGAATCTTTTTATATCTGGCGTGGCGTGAAACCTGAAACGGTCTCAGTGATTAGAGAGGTACGAAATTCACTGTAAGATTCATGTATTACTGATGAGCATCAATCCATGATATCGGGCGTGGCGAAGGCACGCTGTCAGATTATTTTTCTTCGACAAACCGGTTAAATTTTTCAACCGGTAAAGGCCTGCTGATCAAAAAACCCTGTATCGTGTCGCAGCCCAATTTGGTCAACAGGTTAAGCGCAGACGTATTTTCAACGCCTTCTGCCACAACCGTCAAACCGAGGTTATGCGCCAGCTCGATCGTTGAGTGCACCACTGCCTCATCGTCTTTATTCTCGACCATATCTTTTATGAAGGTCTGATCTATTTTTAATTCACTGACCGGAAGACGTCTTAACCGGCTTAACGATGAATAACCGGTACCATAATCATCGATCGATAACTCTACACCCAATGAGCATATATGTTCGAGCACCTCGGCCAGTCGATCAAACTCTGACAGGAACAAATTTTCTGTGATCTCAAAGGTTAAAAGATCGCCATCACTTTCATCTTTAATGATCCTGTCTATATTTTCTTTAAACTCAGGATGCATCAATGTTTGCGGTGATACGTTAACGGCCACACGCATGATACTGTAACCGCTTTTCCACACTTTCGCCTGTGCCAGCGCAGTCTCAATCGCCCAATAGGTATATTCGTCGATCAAACCATTCTGTTCCAGCACACGGATAAATATATTTGGCGGCACATTGCCGCGATCTTTGCAGTACCAGCGGCCCAGTGCTTCCGCTGAAACGATCTGTCCACTTTCAGCACTGATCTTTGGCTGGTAATGAAGCTCGAACTGTTTCTCATCAAGCGCTTTTCGTACATCAGCAACCATTGCCAGATGACCTTGCGCCAGGTGATCGTTTTCCGGATCATAAACGCATATTTTTATACTGCTGTTCTTGGCTTCATACATCGCAAAATCAGCATGACTTAATAAGTTGCTGATGCTGTTTCCATGTTCCGGGTAAACAGCAACACCAACACTTGCACTGACCACGATCGAATTCTGATCCACGGTGAAACTATCCTTCAGACAATTGATAAAACTCTCTGCCCTTTTGATTACCTGCCTTTGGTCCTGATCAGGCAGGACCACGATGAATTCATCACCGCCAAGCCGTGCCAGCGTTTCATTATTTTTAATCTCTTCACCAAAACGGTGCGCTATCTTATTTAATAAACTGTCGCCGTGATCATGGCCTAGCGTGTCGTTAATATCCTTAAAACTATCGATATCTATCAGCAGAACTCCGATGGTGCTGTTATTATTTTCCGCTTCGATGATGTCACGAGATAGACGGTCATAGAATAATGAACGATTAGGCAGAGCAGTAACAGAATCGTATAACGACAGATACTCCAGCTCTTTGCTGCTTTCGATGAGCTGCTTATTTAAATTTTCGAGCTTGTAGCGGTAGTTCTCATTAAGCTCATGCGAATCTTCCATATCTTTAACCGCCATCGCATTCTCGATAGCGATAGAGACAATGCTGGCAAACAGCTGCAATAGATTTAAATCTTTTTTAGTAAAACTGGTGCCGTCATTTTTATTTATTCCGGAGATGCCACCGAGGAAATGTCTTTTACCCTGTAGCGGCACCAGGATCATGTTGCCAATCTCTTGCTCCCAGCGATTTTTTTCTTCTTCGCTAAGCTCGTCCAGCATGCCATGCCACCATGGCTTTTTATGCTTCCATACCCAGCCGCAGACACCGAGTTCTATCGGCAGTGATTCACCTACAATCTCACTGATATTCTTGCCGGCACCGCCTCTGTAGGTATAAGTTACGCAGTTTTTATCTAATAACGGAATCAATAGCGTTTCAGCATCGATCAATTCCAGTGCACGCTCGGAAACGATCTGAAAAATCTTCTCCAGATCGAGTTCACTGCCAACCTCAGTAAAAGTTTGCTGCAACAGTTCGATCTCAGTCTCTTTCTGTTGCAGACTGCGACTAAGATCGATAATGTTTGACGAATTGTTTTTATCCACTTCCACCTGGACGTATCCCAATGCTAATCAATGAGTTACAAATACACATGTCATCGAGTATAGTTCAATACCTTATTGAATGGTGAGTTCAGTGTCACAAAAATGACAATTGCGTAATATTTTTGAGCGATAATATTTGCACACGTCTGCAAGCTAACCAGTTTTCATACCGCGCAACAAATAATACCCGTGTGTATAAATACAGCTTAGCCAGCGTGCCGATCTTTGAGCTTTACATATTGTTGCGAAGAATATTCAAGGAAGGCTTTCTCTTTATCCGTTAGTTCACGCGCTTTTTTTACCGGACTACCCAGCCACATAAAACCGCCTTCCAACACTTTATTTGGCGGTACCAGGCTGCCCGCACCAACCATCGCACCTGACTTCACAAGCGAGCCATCAAGTACCACAGAACCCATACCGATCAGACACAGATCCTCTACCGTGCAAGCATGTAGAACCACGTTATGGCCGACAGTAACATCATTTCCGACCGTTAATTTAAAACCACCTGGTGCATACTCGCTGTCATGTGTCACATGCAGGATACAACCGTCCTGTATATTGGTCCGCTCACCGATAGTGATGGAGTGGATATCACCCCTGATAGAGCAACATGGCCAGACAGAACTGTCCTTAGCAATAGTGACATTTCCGGTGACTACCGAACTTTCATCGATAAATACCGATTCATCAATTATCGGCGTGAACTCTTCGAAACGACGTATATTATTCATAATTCAGGGCAGCATTTATGTTAGTGGCTAAATAAAAACTATAACACTGATTACACCTGATTTAATAATGACAAATCGGGTAAAATCTCGCTCAATGTCTACCGCCTCAACATTTTCTAACATCATCTCGGATCTACTCCCAAAAATAAAAAACTTCTGGCAACAGTGTAGCGCTCTGCTCAAAAA
>JADFWF010000203.1 GCA_015222965.1 Pseudomonadota bacterium
CCGGCACTAAGCGGACAATCAGCACAAACAAAAACGGCTCCCGAAGGAGCCGCATTTGTTTAATAATTAATCTTACGCTTTTTTGCGTTTAACAATTCCGATCAGCCCCACCCAACAGGCCTGAACAGAAGAGCCAAATAGCCGGAGGAACAGGGACAGCATTTATGCGAACTCGCCGACCTTCCTCCAGGGCAAGTGCAATCTCGGTTTGCCCGCCTAACCTATCCGATGAGAGCGCTGCCCAAGTGAACAGATCATCAATCGTTGGGGCTCCAGCTGCCTGTGTTGATAGATCAATGCCTGATACATCCGAAAATTGCATATCAATCATCCAAGCCCCGTCTAGTGAGCCAATAACGTACCCGTCTGTGAATCCGCCGATGATGAAATATTAGGTCATATATCACTATTGCCTTACAAACATGTACTGCCCAATGGCACATATTTTATTGAGGATGAGGAAAGGGAAAAATAAACAGGAATTTACGGTTCTGGACAGCTCATCAAGGCCGAAACCGTAAGTTTCTGTTCAAATGCTCCCGCTGGTCCTATTAACCCAGCAGTCCGGCTGCTTATAAATTTCTCAAAGCATTGCTGGCATCTCTGCTCGCCGTTTCTGTAATGCGCCGTAATACATGCCGGATTAGACTACGCGTCAACTCTTCTTTGGCTTTTACCACTCTCATACCTAATGCCTGCATCATTTTTCGCATAAGGTGCTCGATCCAGATGCTGAGATTGTCGGCAAGTTCGATACCTTTTGCAAGGATGTAGGCAATTTTATCAGCCAGGGTAAAAGCACCGATCAGGACGCTCTGTAATGCCAGTATACTTGTCATTGCGACCTTTTTTAGCACATAGATAAGCGCTGAATCGATCCAGCGCCAGAATGTGGCACTAGCACTGGTGACGGGTGTTTTGGACTGCAGCCAGTTTTCGATAGCTGCTTCGACATTATAGGGCTGGTCTGGGATACTGGATAATTGCTTCCACGTTTTTTCTTTTACAGACAGCACATATTTTGCCATTGAGTGTGCCGCACCTGATGCCAGTGGCTCCGTCGAGCCGATGAAGTGACCATTATGTTGATATGGTGCCTGCATGAACGGGTATAACGCTACCATAGGAACCGGATCGGTACGGTGGTAAACACGAAACATGTTTTTAGCAAGTATGTTGTCAGTGGTGCTTTTTACAAACCATTCTGTACCAACACGAGGCGCACCGAAAGTATAGAGCTGGGCACGGTTTGCTGTATTTTTTGCGACCCAGTCTGCTGCCAGAGATGCCACTGCCCCACCCAGACTATGACCGATACAATGAACAACGCCCGTGGCTTTTGCCTCCAGTAGATAACTACGGATATCGGGCAGCATGCTGTTGAAGGTGTGGTTAAAGCCGATATGGACAGGCAGACCGGTCCGCGAACGCGTGATACCTATACGTGCATCGGTAATAAAATCGGCTTTGTTATTGGCCTCTGTTGTACCACGGAAGATAAGAAACACATCGTTCTGATATAGACCTGCGCCTTTGGTGCAGAGCCCAAAACCGTCTGTTGCGGCGCGGAGTATTCTACCGCCGACTTCTGCTTTGAGGAGTGACTGGCTTTTATCACCCTGTGCAAATGCCCTGTTCGATAAAAAAGCTTTCAGTAATCTGTCACTACCGCTATTGACCTGGTAAACACCAAGTGCCAACTGAGCAGCAAGTGTGGGACTTAACTCATTGGCCATTATTAATCTCCATATCAGTTAATTGAATTATTCAGGCATATCTTTCCAGCGGCATTTCGTCAAAATTGATGTAGCCCCCATCGGTACAGCTATCTCTTCTGAAGCAATATCGCAAACAAGTTCCGCCACCTTACCATCAGTTTCTGTGTATATTTCCGGAAAGAACTTACTGCTCGTCCAGAGATAATCACTGCCATTTTCTGTCTCTATTTCCAGGTCGGCTGAAGCGACAAACTGATTGAGCATTCCCAATGACAACTCTTCTTCATGTATAGGTAATGAGAAACGCCCCAGCTCATCTGACGTGAAGGTCTCAACGAGTCCGTCTTCATTACCGTTCCACTTTAGTCGTCTAATAATTTTAGTATTGGCTAAAGGATTACCCTCTTGCATCAATACACCTTCCAACGGGGAAAAGATGACGTAGTTTTCTGATTTCTTTTTGCTAAACATATCTTCTGCCTTCAGAACCTCATTATTTGTCGCATTATCTGCGTTACAGGCTGTCAATAAAACCATTGGCAATAAAAGTGTCAGGATTTTAATCAATTGTATGTGTCTCGCATGATGATCTGGCTAAGCTTTCTGCTTTACATTGTTCGCAACGCAATAGTACTCATAAATATCGACTGATCATCCGCGGTTTCATTTTCCGGAACAGCTGTTTTTCGCCCGTTGAATTCCTCATCGATTTTATCCAGAATTATTTTTCGGCGTAATCGATATTCACTCAGTTGAATATGATTCTGATAATAATCCTTGGATAGTTAAGTATAGGAAGTATAAACACCCTTTATAACCTAGGTCAAACCAAAAACATTCTAAACCACACTGACCTGACACACGGCTTCTATCCAGTAAATTACTCAATTTTTCCAAATGACAACACCAATATCTTGGGCTTATCCTCTTATTTCAATAAAACCGACAAACAC
>JADFWF010000204.1 GCA_015222965.1 Pseudomonadota bacterium
GCATCCACCGCATCGGCTCTTGACCTAAAAGAAGCCATGGCCCTCGCGCAGCAGTACGACACTACTTTTCAGGCAGCTTATGCCGCCTACCTGGCCTCCTCTGAAGCATCTTCACAAAGCACGGCTGCGATACTGCCACAGATTGATTTTAACGCCAATGTACAACGCGGCCGCATTGAAAATGATCAAAGCGGCACAGTTGGAAAATCGGACAATAATAGTGAAGGCTATTCATTGGACTTAAATCAGGTCATCTTTGATAAAACAGTGTTTGATAACCTGGATCAGGGTGATGCGATTGTTGCCAAAGCGGTCGCTGATCTTGAAGTCGCCAAGCAGGACACCATCGTGCGTGTCTCCTCCGCTTATTTTGATGTTTTAACCGCGATCGATACATTAGAAACAGCCAATGCCGAAAAAAAAGCCATCGGCAAACAGCTGGAACAAAGCAAGGAACGTTTCAATGTGGGCCTGTCCGCGATCACCGATGTAAAAGAACAACAGGCCAGTTATGACATCTCCGTCGCTGATGAAATTATCGCCACCAATGATTTATCGAACAAACGTGAAGCCTTGCGTTTTATTATTAATACCTATCCTGATAACCTGAAAATTGCTGATGAAGACATGCCCCTGGTCATACCTGAACCGATGGACATCGATGCCTGGCAGGAAAAATCATTACAAAATAACTTTTCAATCGTATCAGCCAGGTATTCGCTCGAGGCTGCAGAGAGTGCTTACGGTGCCAGCAAGGGCGGTCACTATCCGACCTTGAGTTTAAATGCCTCATACGGCCAGACAAAATCAGAACCGATTAATTTCAACGGCTTAGACTTACCTGAAAATGAAAAAACAGATGCCAGGGTTCTGCTCAATCTGAACGTGCCTCTATATTCAGGCGGCTTCACCAGTTCAACCGTTCGCCAGAAAGCATCAGAACGGGATCAGGCAACAGCGTTGCTCGAGCAGGAGAAACGACGCACGATCGGCCTCATACGCAGTGCCTATTTAAGCCTGGAAGCCGATATTGCGAACGTCAGAGCAAGAAAGCAGGCGATTGTTTCTACACAGACCTCACTCGATGCCACCCTTGCCGGTTACGATGCCGGCACACGTACCAGTGTCGACGTGTTATTGTCACAGCGTCAGCTGTACGGTAGCCAGCGGGATTACTCTGTAGCTCGCTATACCTACCTGACTAACAGCCTGGTATTAAAACAGGTTGCTGGAATCCTTAAGCCGACTGATGTCGATGCAATCAATAAATGGCTTATCACAAGGCCTGCTGAAGAAAAACAAACCGGACAGCTATAAGTTCTTCAGCCAGCCATTCTTGCAATCGATACTGGTGAATAAAGCGACCGACAAATCATTACAGCTAAGCAGCTATCTAGCACCAAAGCACTGGCCGCTATGGTTTGCCATCGGCTTGTTGCGGCTAACCACACTATTGCCGCTCTCACTCCTGCAATCCATGGGATCTGCTTTAGGTATCCTTATCTACCGTATCGTGCCTTCCAGAAGGCGCGCCGCCCGCATCAATCTGAAACAGGCGTACCCTGATTTCACCGACAAAGAAATCGATGTACTCAATAAAAAAGCATTTAGAAGTCTGGGTATTTCAGTTTTTGAGACCGGTATCGCCTGGTTCAGCAAAAGTGATGCGCTACAGAAACTGTGCCAGATAGAAGGCAAAGAACACCTCGATCAGGCGATGGCTGAAAACAAAGGTGTGCTTTTATTAAGCGGGCACTTCACCACGCTGGAGATGGGTGGACACCTGATAGGTACCTACGTCGACAAATACAACGCCGTTTTTAAAAAGGCACACAACCCTCTATTTAATGCGCTCATGGTGCACTACCGGTCAAAGATGGGTGACGAATTAATCGAGACCAAAAATGTGCGCGGCATCATTCGCGGATTAAAAAAAGGTCACGCCACCTGGTTCGGCCCGGATCAGGATTTTGCCGACCAGGATGTGGTATTCACTCCATTTCTCGGTGGTATCGCTTCAACTTTAACCGCTACCGCAAAGATAGCAAAGATGACTGACGCAGCGGTAGTCCCTTTTTATCCGGTGCGTCTGGAGAACGGCAAGGGATACAAACTCATCGTATTACCCGCGCTGGAAAACTTCCCCTCTGATGATATCGAAGCTGATAGCGCAATGGTAAACAGGACCATAGAAAGCATGGTTTATGCCTGCCCGGAACAGTATCTATGGTCACATAAACGCTTCAAAACACAAGCTGATGGCGCGGACCGAAGCACGAATATTTACGCCTGACATATATGCTTTTCTACCGTTTACTTATCCTTATCTTCAGCCCGATCATCCTGGGACATATAACCTGGAAAGCTGTAAGCAACAAACAGAGCCGTTATTTCTGGCAACGCCTGGGATTCAATTATTCAGACCTGCCTGAAAATTGTACCTGGTTTCACTGTGCCTCAGTCGGCGAAGTTAATACCTTACTGCCGCTATTAAAAAACCTGCATACAAAAAACGACCGGTTAAATTTCATCATCACGACCAACACGATAACCGGCGGCAAGATTATCAGACAACAGAAGCAGGATTACCTGATTCACTGCTACCTGCCTTTTGACTGGACTTTCAGCGTCAATCGTTTTATCTCAAAAACAAATCCGGCCACACTGTATGTCATGGAAACCGAGATCTGGCCAAATCTTTTTACCTCGTGCCACAACAGAGGCGTAGCAATACACATAATAAACGCACGCCTGTCGAGTAA
>JADFWF010000205.1 GCA_015222965.1 Pseudomonadota bacterium
GGATGACATTTGAAGCATTATTAGCTTTTCTCTGTGTCCTCTGTGCCTCTGTGGTGAATCGCTTTTAAGTTTTTGACTGTCCGATTAGGCTCAACAGCAGAACCAGGTTAATCTATTATTAAAACAAACCCTCAAACGAAAGATAATTGACCGCATCACCCTTCTTAATCTCCTTGCCGGCTGATACCTCGACCAGGCCATCTGCCCAGCTTGCTGAAGACAACACGCCAGAACCCTGGTGTGGATAAATCTGTGCGACTGTCTGATCATCTTTTTGTATCAGGCGTACACGCAGATATTCCTGACGTTTTATTTTTGGCCAGTCAAAATCTGCGATCACTGAAACACGTTTTACGATATAGTCATCTGCACCTTGCAGTTTTAGTATCAAGGCGCGGGCAAATAATAAATAGGTAACAAACACTGAAACCGGGTTGCCGGGAAGCCCCATAAATAATGCATTGTCCACCTTGCCAAACGCTACCGGTTTACCTGGCTTCATCGCAATGCGCCACATGGAAAGCTCGCCGAGCTGCTCCAGTGCGATACGCACATAATCTTCTTCACCGACAGAAACACCACCACTGGTAATCACCAGGTCTGAACTTGCAGCAGCCTGCTTTAAAACTTCCGTAGTTGCTTCCAGGGTGTCCGGTACTATGCCCAGGTCGATGACCTCACAATCCATCGCCTGCAACAGGCCACGAAGCGTATAACGGTTTGAATTATAGATCTGTCCGGGAGCAAGCGGCTGACCGGGCGCTACAATTTCATCACCAGTAAAAAACGTAGCAACTTTTAATCTTCGTTTGACATTAAATTTTGCCAGGCCAACTGACGCTAACAAGCCAAGTTCCTGCGCACGCAAGCGTTTGCCGGCATTTAAAACAGCACCGCCTTTGGCGATATCTTCACCAGCACGTCGAACGTTAGCCCCTGCTTTAACTACTGCGTTTATCGTGACACTGTTGCCATCAGCTTCACACATTTCCTGCATGACAACTGCATCAGCACCTTCAGGTATTGGCGCACCGGTAAAAATACGCGCCGCAGTACCTTTTTCAAGAACGCTGCCAACCTGCCCTGCAGGTATACGCTGTGATATTGGTAACTCATTTCCTGACGACTGACAGTCTTCACTGTAGACCGCATAACCATCCATCGCGCTGTTATCGTATCCAGGCACATCGATCGAAGAATACAGATCTTCTGCCAGCACCCTGGATAACGCATCGAGAATATCTACAGTTTCAGTTTCACCAACAGGCACAGCCTGTGACAGAATATTTTCTATAGCCTGTTCAACACTGAGCAGCCCGGGTGTTGCACAACAATCGATTGTTTTCGTTTCTATATTTTTCATTTTTCACTTTTTATCTCCATGGATGGAGGGTATGCTGGGAATCGTCAGGAACGATTCCAGTGCGTTTTTCATTACTGCTGGAATCACTTTTCCAGCAGTCTCGGCATCAACGCAACAATATTACACGGCGTCGTATTACAGTCTAATTGCGGCGCTATCACTTTGTCCCAACCCGTCCGACACGCTCCTGTAGAACCCGGCAAGCAGAAAATAAATGTACCGTTGGCCAGGCCACCGACACAGCGTGATGCGATTGTCGATGTTCCGATCTCCTGGTAAGAGACCCAGCGAAACAATTCACCAACACCTTCGATCTCTTTATCGAATAATGGCTCGACCGCTTCCGGCGTGATATCCCGCCCTGTTAATCCTGTACCACCCGTACTGATTACAACATCAACATCTTTATCCGCGATCCAGCGCGAAACTGCCTCGCGAATTTTGTATTTATCATCTGTACAGATAAGTTTTTCTGACAGGGTGTGGCCGGCTTTGCTCAGTCGTTCGACCAATGCATCTCCCGAAGTATCATCAGCTTCGGTCCGGCTGTCCGAGACGGTTAAAATTGCTATTTTTATCGGAACCCATTTTTTGTCATTCATAATTCTAATTCACCGTTGATTAATAATTAAGCTGTGGTATGTACATTTTAACCTACTCGCAGAACAAGTTTCCTTTGTAACACACAACAGCCTGAACTAAACGCTTAAAGGTAATACTAAACTAACTTCAACACCTTGTTTATCCACACGATTAGCTACTTTTAACTGCCCGTGATGGAACTGTGCGATCTGAAACGCTACATATAATCCGATACCCAGATGCGGTATATCCGTCTTCGCAGATCGACGAGAAATCATTCCCTGAAAAAGCAGATCCAGTTGTTCCTGCGGAATATATTCTCCTTCGTTTTTTACATGGATAATGACTTTATTGTCCTGATTCACATCAAGTTCAAAAGAGATTTCCGTTTCAGGCAATGCAAAATCCAGCGCATTATCCTTAAGTTTATCGAGCAGCTGTACTATACGGATATCATTGCCCTGTACAAAAACCCCACTTTTATCACCGATATGACGTAACCGTGCATCGGCATGTTTCAGCTGTGAGTTATCGACATATTCACTGAGTAAAGCCGCTATATCAATTTCATCGATCTCATCCTGCACCAATGCCTCGTCTATATTCGCCGCTTCTGTCAGACTCGAAACGATGAGCTGTAACTGTTTTATCGCATCACTGGCTATCGCGATATCATCTGAATCACTTCGCTGCCTGATATTTTGCAATGACATACTGATGGTGTTTACAGGGTTTAATATCTCGTGGCGCAACATACGCGGTACGGTTTCAAGAAAACGGGTATAACTGTTCAGTCTACCGAGCAGTGCTGAAAAACCACGAGACAGCTCACCTATCTCATCACTGCGGTCACAGTCTGACAATTCGACGTGGCTGATAAATCGACCTTTCTCATCGATAAGTGACGCTGTCTGCTTTGTTAACCGGTTGATCCGGAATGCCAGCCACGAACTAAAAAAAAGCAGGCTGATAAAGACCAGAGCGAAAATACCAAGGGTTGCCAGTATTACATCGTTTAAAGTATCGCGTTGTCGTGAAAGAATCTGTCGGCTGTTCTTACTAACCAGAACGGCACCGATCACTTCCTCACCATCGTATACGGGTCTTGCCGCAACGATAAGCGTCTCACCCTCATCATCGATACGTCTTACCTGCTCCTCACCTAACAACACTTTATTTACCAGAGACTCGCTTACTCTATCGATGGCGTGACACAATGAAGCATGTAATGTCTGACCACCGATCACTGCTCGCACCCGACGAAATTTATCGATGACGCATATCTGTGAATCTGATTCACTCAAATTTTTAAGTACGCTGCTGATCTCATGCGATTGAAACAGCAATGGATTCAACGTGTCGTTATCGAGTATGTGTGTTGAAACGATATCTTCGATATTACGCTCGTTCTCACCAAACACATCAACAATGCTGATGGATAACCTTCTATTGGGTTCAAGCCATTTTCTTGGCATACGGATTTCAACATCGTAACCAGACCCTGTTTCACGCCAGACGCCGTAAACTAAATTTACATGTTTACCGTTTTTCCAGCTGGTCCAGTCTTCCTTCACCTCATAGACGCTGATACTCCCTTGCGCAGCAGTAACGACCACCAGGCGGTTTCGGTCGCCATGCTCATCAATGTACTCAAGTCTTATGTGGTCACTGGAATCTAATGAACTGTATCGAGGATTTCGATAGATAATGTTTTTGTCCGTTATTTTTAAATAGACATACAAGTATTGCGTATCATTGACCAGTTCATTATTAGCCAGCAATAAAGAAAATGAATTATTTGCATATGATGTAAACTGCTCTTTGAGCTGTTCCCAATCTTCGTCATAACCATCGATATTGATACTCTGCTTGAACGGATAGACGTACAGGGCATGCTCATCGATATCGAACAGTCCCGTATAACCATTCAACACTGTTGCAATAGCTGACGCAGACATCGATTGCGCTTCTTCCTGTCCTTGTAAAAGAGAGCTCTCAATCTTTTCGATAAAGTGATAACCGAACCATGGCAGCATCACTAAAAATATTGAGCTGAATACGAGTAACCGTGCACCCAGTTTCATTCACACGACCATTGATAGCCGAATCCGTAACGTGTTTTTATACACTGGAAAGCTGCATCTACTTTTTTGAATTTTTTTCGGATATGCAAAATGTGTGTATTGATCGTATTATCTTCCACTACACCCTGATGCGTTGCTTTTATCAACTCATCCACACTGACCGCTTCATCAACTTCGACTAATTTCGCCAATATAGAAAATTCCGTCGGCGTCAGATTTATTTCTTTTTCTCTCCAGAAGCACTGCATCGATTTTTCATTAATGTTTAGCTCACCCGACCTGTTACTGCTTTCACTATTATTGCCAGTCGAGGTAAGTTGTTTTATCTGAAAAAAAGATTCGATGCGTACTATCAGATATTCCAGCGAAACCGGTTTAGTCTGGTAATCCCAGGCGCCTAATTGCAAACCATATATCTTGTCCAGTTCGTCGCCGCGAGAGGTAAGAAAAACGACTGGCAGACTGGCTTCACGTTGCTTTAGATATCGGCAGACTTCATAACCACCACCGACATCTGATTTTAATGCAATATCAAGGATTGCAAGGTCTGGCAATTTTTCATCAAAAGCAGCTATTGCCTGCGCCCTATCCTCAAGTTCAACAACGATATAGTCATGCGCCCTTAAAGCATCAGCGTAATAACTTCGCTGCTGAGCATCATCTTCTACGATAGCTATTGTTTGTTTCACATGGTTTCCTTTCAGCAATTTATATTTTCTCACTCTGGCCATTCGCAGAATAAAATAATTTAGCAGAATTTAAATCTCTTAACTGGAAAATTAAACATCTCCATCTTTTCTCCATAATTCCTCCACTCACTGCCAAAGATTCAATCTTCCTCAATTGCTTTAATAATGTCGTGGAAACACTTAAATCACTTTTATAAAAAATCTGGAGAAAACAATGAAAAAATCTATATTAAATATCGCAGTAACAATGGCATTAACCAGTGCTATCTATTCCGGCTCAGTTCTATCAACACAGGCCTATGCTAATGAGCAAATCACTGATGATATGAACATCACTAACAATAATAGCAGTAACGACGATACAACTGAAAACTATATGTACCCGGGCATGGGCGTTGGTGCAGCAACAGGAACGCTTGTCGCCGGGCCTGCTGGATTTGTTGTCGGCGGACTTATCGGTGCCATCGTCGGGGCCAACCAGGATGTTTCATCAGATAATGAAACAGCAAGCACTGATCTGGCCGAAAATACTGCAGTACAGGACTCACCTGTTTCTGTCAGCGATGATCTACCGCTGGCTGAAACCACAGAGCAAAGTACTCTGCAGCAGGGTATTCAGGTTGCACAACTTGGCAGTATCAATACAGTAGTCGAAGACTCGATCGAGTCTCAGCATGACACGCTGATAGATATTCTTACTGCAGATCTCAGCCTCGATATTTATTTCCGTTCTGGAAGCACTGATATCGAAGCTTTCTATCCTGCTCGCCTTTCCGCAATCGCAGATCTCATGAACACCATGGATAAACTTGAACTGCACCTTGACGGTTACTCTGACAGACGTGGCAACAAAACAAAAAACATTGCCCTGGCTAACGAGCGTATTGCAAAAGTACGTGAGCAGTTGATCGATGCCGGTGTCGATGAAACTCGCATTATCAGCAAAGCCTTTGGTGAGATGAAAATGGTTTCAGCCGCTGGCGATCTTGAAGCTTATACCTTCGACCGCAAAGTCGTCATCCGCTTTGAACGCAGCAGTGCCAATTCGATTCATGCTATGACTACAGCACTTTCTGCCCCTGAATCAGTATCTGACACAACATCTAAAACTGAGATTGAAATAGCAGAAACAGCTTCATCCACAGCCGATGAAAATACAGGCCCGGTGGTTGCTGATGCGACCACACGGTTTTGATGCCTGCTGTAACCACAACGAAGGTCAACACGTTAAGTGGTGTGAATATGATTTCGATGAATATTTTCAGCAAGACGTCCGGTTTTCGCATGACAAACCACGCACTGGAAAGATCTCAGCAACGTTGTATTCCGCCGCTGATCATCCACTGGCTCTGCCAGTATGGCTCACGCAAAAGAAATAACAACGGGACCATCGTGTGTTATTTCGACAGGAAAAGTATGCGCCTTATCTCATCAGATGTCGGGCAGATAGTGATCCGGCGCTTATCCGGACTGATGAATGCATACCTGGTGATAGCCGGTGATCAGATCCTCACCGTTGGTCATCGTTACAAACGCATCAAGAATTTTTAGTGCAAAACTTTTAATCAGACCGGTGGCACACAGTGTGCCACCGACAGGAGTAGTGATATGAACACCATGAATAATTATTGTTTTCATCGGATTAAACAAAAACATAATACAAATTCAATAATGCTAAATATCATCCATAAGATACTGGTCGTCATCAGCATATACCTGGTCTTTGGCCTGTTATTCCAACACGTCTACGCAAACATAAGCGAAGAAGAATACGACATAAGTACTGACCCCCACCAGTCACAACATGGTTCGGTCTGGCTGCTACCTGATAATGGCCCTAACAATAACCAGTATATTGAAGCTCTGCAGATGCAGACAGATGTTGATTATGAGATTACCGGTGCTATCGCCAGGGCCAAAGTTAAACAACAGTTTAAAAACAGCAGTTCACTATGGGCTGAAGGCATCTATGTTTTTCCACTGCCAGAAAGGGCAGCGGTTGATCATTTCAGAATGGTCATCGGCGATCGCATCATAGAAGGCCAGGTAAAAGAACGCATCACCGCAAAGAAGATATATGAGAGAGCGAAATCAGAGGGAAAAAAAGCCAGCCTGATCGAACAGCAACGGCCTAATGTCTTCACTACCTCACTGGCTAATATAGCACCCGGTGAAATGATAACTGTTGAATTTGAATTCCAGCAGACACTTGAATACAGGGATGACAGTTATCGATTACGTTTTCCTATGGTTGTCGGTCCCCGCTATCACACTGTTAAGCCATTAATTCAAGAGAAGTCCGACCCTGCCGCAAATGAGACAAGTGTTCATACAGAAACACAGACCACAAAAAACACCAACAACCCTGTACGTATTCATATATTACTGGATGCAGGCGTCAGTCTTTACGATCTAAATAGTTCTTATCACCGCATAAATATCAACCAGACCAGTGAAACACGTTACAGCATATCCACCATCGGTGAGAACATCCCATCAGACCGCGACTTTGAACTGGTATGGAAACCACAGTTAAATAATAAACCGCAGTTATCCGCCTTCAATGAAACTATCGATGGTGAAAATTACACCATGCTTACCCTGTTACCACCTGACCTGTCTCACCTGCAACAAAAAGTTCAGGCTCGCGACGTAATCTTTGTTTTAGATATATCAGGTTCGATGTCAGGCACATCGATCGACCAGGCAAAAGCCTCTTTGATCACCGCACTGGACAGACTTTCCTCTATCGATCGGTTCAACATCATATGGTTCAACGATCAAACAGATCGTCTATTTGCTGAGACTGTGGCAGCGACCACACAGTACAAAAGCACAGCAAAACGTTTCATCGATAGCCTGGAAGCAGGTGGTGGCACCGAGATGTTACCAGCTCTGAAGCTGGCATTATCTAACCACGATGAATTTACACGTTTCAGGCAGGTCATCTTTTTAACGGATGGAAACATCAACAATGAAGCTGAACTGTTTGATGTTATAGACAGGAAACTGGGCGATAACCGCCTGTTCACTATCGGTATCGGTTCCGCGCCGAATTCATATTTTATGCGCAAGGCGGCGAACAAAGGGCGTGGCACGTTTACTTATATCGGTGATGTTAATGAAGTTCAGAAAAAAACAATCACCCTGCTTAAAAAACTTGAAACACCTGCGTTGATCAATATTCAGTTAGATCTAGATCGTGACAGCTACGAAATATTCCCCAATATCATCCCTGATCTATATGCCGGTGAAACAACAACTATTCTTGTCAAAGGCAAACAGCTGCCGACTAGCATCACTATCAAAGGTGATTATGGGAACAGTGAGTGGCAGACCGGTGCAGAACTTACAAACACTACACAAGGCGGCATCCGAGTTGCCTGGGCGCGTGAAAAAATTTCATCACTGATGAGCCTGCGCCATGAATCAGCAGCAGAGAATGTCCGCGAGGCGATCAAACAGGAGGTTACCAGTACCGCACTGCAACACCATCTGGTCAGCCGTTATACCAGCCTGGTCGCAGTTGATGTAACACCGGTGAATGTGACAGAAATGCTCTATCAGCAACGCATAAAAAACAACCTGCCGCATGGCTGGAAAAGTCCGGCTGTTTCAAATGGACTTATGTTGGCACAGACGGCGACTGGTTCGAAATTCAACTTGTTGATGTCAGTTATATTGTTTCTTGGTGGCATATTGATGTACAGGTATTTTTATCGAGATGCACTTATCTCTTAAAACGCTGGCATCGCGGAATGAAAAAATCCGCTCCTACGGATATGGCGCAATATGCAGGTGTGAATTCACTCGCACAATTGACCCAAACACTGGCACCTGCGTGCGGATAAATTCGCACCTGCATGTAAAACAGGAAACAATCATGTGTAAATTATTTAATCGATATGCAAGAAATCTCACCACGATCATCATCGTAATATTATTCAGCACCAGTCTGTGGCAACTCGCCTCGGCTGGCTGGATACAGGGCAAAGCGATTATTGCACAGCGACTGCTTAATCATTCCTGGGATAAGACCATGATCGATCATGGAAAGAGCAATGTAAAAAAAGTTAAAGCTGCGAATCAGAAAGCCATTACCCACAAACCATGGCCATGGGCAGACACCTGGCCGGTAGCAAAACTGATCGTACCACAACACCATATCGAGCAGATTATCCTCGCTGGCGACAGTGGCAACAGCCTGGCCTTCGGGCCGGGGCATTCATTTACCAGTGCGGCTCCAAATTCTGCAGGGACCACAGTGATCAGCGCACATCGTGACACCCACTTTCAATTTCTTAAAGATTTGAAAACAAATGAAGAAATCTTTATACAGACAGCCGATAAAACTTTGACCTACCAGGTTTATGACACACAAGTTGTTGATAGCAGGAGATTTAAACTTCAGCCTGTCAGTGACAGAAAAACACTGGTCCTCGTCACCTGTTATCCTTTTGACTCTCTTGAAACTGGTGGCACATTACGCTTTCTTGTCTATGCAGCCGCAACTTAATACATAAGAACAGGTTGCAGCAGTGAGAAACTTTTTCCAGTTAAATCCCGTAACAATTCTTATCATCTCAGCATATAAATCACAGGTCTCTGAAGCTATCATTTAGCGAATATCTGAAAAGTTCAACTTAATTCTTCAATAACCTTTTTAAAAGATTGACCTTAATCAATTTTCTGTTCGAAACACTTTTCAAACTAACATAGATTAGTAATTAAGGCGTAAACGAATACTAATATGCAAAGGCTTTTTTAAAAAACAAATATAAAACCCACAAAAATTTTTGGAGTCTTAATTCACATGAAAAAAATCATACTTAGCGCAGCGATTGCTGCGATATGCGCTGCACCTGCAGCGGCTATAGCGGCTGATAACAACCTCTATGGTCAGTTGCGTTATTCTTTTAACTCAGTTAGCGATAAAGACGGTTCAGGTCAAGACGGCCTTAGCGGTAACGACAACGTCTCGCTATTCGGACTTAAAGGTACTGCTGGTGATGGCGATACTAAAGCTTTTTACCACTTACAGACGGGTGCGCCTTCAGATAAAAATGCTACTGGCTCTGCATTCAACCAGCGTTTCTACTTCGCCGGTTTGAAAGGTGGCTGGGGTAAAGCTGCTTACGGTCGTATGACCAATGCTTACAAATTCGATGGTTTTAAACTCGACCCTTATTACAACTTGTCACATGTTAATGCCACTGGTAAATTTGCCACTGGCGGTGCCAGCTATGGTCTGTCAACAGCAACCAACGGCTTCACTGATAATTCACTGCAATACCATAGTCCTGCTTTTTCAGGCATCACGGTAAATGCCGGCGTTTATATTGACGACACCAACGAAGATAACCACAGTACTGGTATTGGCGCTACCTGGAAAGGCAAAGGCGCTAACGTTGGCGTACAGTATATCCAGAACGGTAATGATGGCAGTGTAAATACTAATGGTGTTATACCTGGTGTATATATTGATGGTTCTGCTATGCGTATTCATGGCGGCTTCAAAGCCAAGAGCTGGAGCGCTGGTTTATCCTATGAAACTGTAGATGAAGGCACAGCTGGTAATACAGGCGCAAGCACAAACTACATGTATCTTGTTGGTCGCTTTAACGCAACACCTAAGACTGAACTGGTTCTTACCGTCGGTACTGTGGATCCAGATGCCGGTGCAGCTAATGCTGCGGCAGAAGGTACTGGCTACCAACTGGGTGTTTTCCAGACTGTCGTAGCTAAGACTCAGATGTATGTAACTTACGGTGCAGCTGATTTAGACGCAAATGGTGTTGAAGACCCATCTGTTATCTCAGTTGGTGCGATTCATAAGTTTGGTTTCGGAGGCTAAACTAAAAAACTGTATTAAGAAGTATTATCATAGCTGATA
>JADFWF010000025.1 GCA_015222965.1 Pseudomonadota bacterium
CGCCGTTAACAATAATTAAGGCTTTCCTCTGTGGACCTCTGCGCTCTCTGCGGTTTAATGTTTTGACTTCCGTTTATGGCCGTTAACAGACTTCTAACAAGATCAAGTTTCAAGTAGATCTGATGTGGCATTGCACACCGGGTCAGCAGCTACCTAAATATTCATCCGTGCATTCAAAAAAAGTGACTCTACATCGTGGCTGTCCGAGTAACCAAAACCCACTGAGAATTTTTTGCGGAGAAACAGGCGGCCGCTGACCTCATAGGCATTAACCGAATAACCGAACACCTCGGTATGTGACGCGGCCAGCTCTACTTCTAATCCCTCGGTCACCATATGACGCAGACCGACATCTACAATTCCACCGATATCATCATCACTTACTTCTTCTGCGCCGACAGTTGCTACCGTCTCTGCCAGGACAACCGAAACATCCCCGAAGATAGCCGTTCCTGATGCGACAGAAGTATGTGCCGTCACACCCAGAGTTGTCGTCTTTGAACTATCTATATCTATGCTCTGAAACGTTCTGAATGTCGTCGACGCCACTGCAAACCTCATCGCAAATGAAGGTGAAATCCCAAGCGATAGCTCGAACCCAATACCATTGCCCTCGATATTATCGGATGAACTGCCAACATCAACCGTATCAGAAAAATAGACAATCTCCACATAGTCAAAACTTATATCTTCACCGGCAGCGCTGTTAGCTTGTACCAACAGTGCTGTCGTAATAATCATACGATACAAAATATTTTTAATCGTCATTGACTAATGACTTATTTCTGAAAGGGTAAGTAAAACAAATCCTAAGACCTTCTTTTGAATGACCAGGTAAAATAAAACGTAGCGACTTCACTGCCGTCTACATCTCTACCAGTAGTCTTTACAGTGGCAGCAGCAGTATCGCCTGCTTGTTGCAACCCGGTTACAGCATCGTATATTTTGCCGTATTCCATGCAGGTAAAAGTGATCTTAGACTGCGCTTTTTTTACAAAGTCCACCTTCAGGTCAACGATTATTAATGCAACATTCGCATCAGAGCCTTTTAAGGCAAGCATAACAGGCGCAGCAGTGGACAACTCCGCAGCCATGCTCTGCACTGCGAAATACATCGAATTAAACGGATTTTTGTTACACCAGCGAAACGGGACTTCACTGACAGATGCTGCCTCATCAAGCTGTATCAACTTGATACCGCTGATCAGACCCATCGGTAAATTTTTCAGATAATAAAGCTTCTGTTTAAAGGGTGATAAAAAATCACTGGTAAACTTTATCTGTTTCCGGGTCAGCATAAAAGAGCTATTGCTTAGATTTTACTAATCAAACTTTTTTCAGCGTGTTTTCATCCGTATGATGAAAGATTGCCTGGTTGATGGGGATCCACAACTGCGTATCCTGTTTGTAACTAAAAGCCCCATCTTCATGGATAGTTATATCGACGCTGTAATTTTTAGTCTTGTAAGTTTCATCCAGAAATTTGTTTGACATGATGCCATAGGTCTCAGAACCACACTCGGCTTCCAGACGGAAGCTTCTATCATTCGCTTTCACACAACCACCAGCATTTACCGTAACGCCGCGCGGCACCATCAAAGTTTTTAAGACCTGACCATTTTCTTTGTCCCACAACCAGTAACCCAGTTCTTCGTGGAATGCATCTTCACTGCCTAACGGCCATGCAGTCATCGAGTAACGTAGGCCGTATAATTTTTGCGGACCGTTATTCACCGGACCGACAGGTTCAAACACCGCTCTTTCACGGTATTTTGTTACTGTTTCTTTACTGTGTATTCTTGAGGTATCGACACCGAGATCACTTTCCCATGTTCCAGCCAGTGGTGCTAACGGACCCAGATTTTTTATTATTTCATCACTCATATGATTCACCAAATTGTAAATTAGAAAATACCACTTGTGTCATCCTGAACGGTAGTGAAGAATCTTGAAAATTCTGCACCATAGTAGTTTTGGCGCATAAGATCTCTCGCTTTGCTCGAGATGACAATAGCCTTATGGCGCTGCTAAGGCAACAGGTTCTCCTGCTTGCTCTGTTGATAGTCGTGACAACATTTTATACAACTCTTCCTTATCACCACTATCACAGATCCACTGCTCAGTTTCTTCGTCATAGTCAAAATGAAACCCGCCGGATTTTGCCGCCATCCACAACTGGTTCATCGCACCCTGCTTGCTGAAAATAATTTTACTGCCATCTTCAAATTCTAGCGTGAGCACACCGCCGATCTCATCGTAATCAATATCAGCACCACTGTTATCAATGGCGTCCTGGATATCTTCGATGGTCTGCTCGGCGATCTCCTGAAATTCTGATTCATTCATATTAAGACCTTAAAGTAAAAATATTCACCGCAGAGACGCGGAGGCGCAGAGAAAAACATATCTTATTATTAACTGCGCCGAAGGCGCGATTAATAATGAAAACTCTGCGCCTCCGCGTCTCTGCGGTTCAATCTTTTGTTTTTTTATTTCATCTTACTGCGAATTAACTCGTTCACCTGTGCAGGATTCGCTTTACCCTTGGACATCTTCATTACCTGTCCGACGAAGAAACCCATCATTTTGTCTTTACCGCCTTTGAGTTCTTCGAACTGCGACGGATTATTGGCGATGACTTCATCAACGTAGGCTTCAATCGCACCGGTATCGGTGATCTGTTTCAGGCCTTTGCTCTCGATAACTTCATCAGCACTGCCCTCACCATCCCACATCGCATCCAGGACATCTTTGGCAATTTTTCCTGAGATAGTATTATCTTTGATCCGTTGCAGCAGCAGAGCAAATGCTTCTGCGTCAACACTGGCACTGCATATTTCGATCTCTTCACGATTTAGACGGGCAGACAGTTCACCGGTGATCCAGTTAGCTGACAATTTTGCATCACCTGTTTTTTCGGCAACGGTTTCAAAATAATTAGCTAGCGCCAATGACGCAGTGATCACACCCGCATCATAAGCTGACAGACCAAGCTCATCCATAAAACGCTGTTGTTTTTGCTCTGGCAGCTCCGGCAATTCAGCCTTTACCTGCTGACGGTACTCTTCAGTGAGGATTACTGGCAGCAGATCTGGGTCAGGAAAATAACGATAGTCCATCGCTTCTTCTTTACTGCGCATCGAGCGTGTTTCATTCTTGACTGAATCGTAGAGCCGGGTTTCCTGAACCACTTCGCCACCGTCTTCGATGACGTCGATCTGGCGTTCTACTTCGATGTTTATCGCACGCTCTACAAAACGGAATGAGTTGATGTTTTTTAATTCAGCACGAGTACCAAATTCTTCCTGACCCTTTGGTCGAACAGAAACGTTGGCGTCACAGCGGAAAGAACCTTCCTGCATGTTGCCGTCACAGATACCGATGTATTGCACCAGGGTATGAATCTTCTTCATGTAAGCAACGGCTTCTTTGGCGCTGCGCATATCCGGCTCTGAAACGATCTCCAGCAAAGGCGTACCTGCACGGTTCAGATCGATACCCGTCATGCCGGCGTAATCTTCATGCAACGATTTACCCGCGTCTTCTTCCAGATGCGCACGGGTGACACCGATGGTTTTTGTTTCGCCGTTCTCCAGTTCGATATCGATTGACCCTATACCGACAACCGGTAATTCAAATTGCGATATCTGGTATCCCTTTGGCAGGTCCGGATAGAAATAATTTTTACGGTCAAAAACAGAGCGATCAGCCACTTCCGCATTGATCGCCATGCCAAACTTAACGGCCATGTGTACAGCTTCTTTATTCAGTACTGGCAATACGCCGGGCAGTGCGATATCGACCACACTGGTCTGTGTATTTGGTTCAGCACCATAAGCAGTACTGGCACCTGAGAATATTTTTGATTTGGTCGCCAGCTGGGCGTGAATTTCCAGTCCGATTACTACTTCCCATGATCCATATTCAGCGCTCATTACTTAAACTCCTCTGGTAGACGAGTATGCCAGTCTGTTACCTGCTGATATTTATGTGCAACGTTTAACAGTTTGGCTTCTTCAAAATGATTACCGATAATCTGCATCCCCACTGGCATGCTTTCGCCAGAACTATTATTGGCAAAGCCAACCGGGATAGACATTGCTGGTATGCCCGCCAGGTTGACCGCGATGGTGTAGATATCAGAAAGATACATCGAGATCGGATCATCAGTTTTTTCACCGATGTTAAAAGCAGTCTCCGGTGTGGCCGGCGCCATGATGACGTCTACTTTTTCGTAAGCCCTGGTAAAATCATCGCTGATCAGATGACGCAGCTGCTGCGCTTTTAAATAGTACGCATCATAATAACCAGATGACAATGCATAAGTGCCCACCATGATGCGGCGCTGCACTTCTGCGCCGAAAGCTTCACCGCGTGAACGCGTATACAGGTCATTTAGGTCTTTAGGGTCTTCACAGCGGTAACCGTAACGCACGCCGTCAAAACGCGACAGGTTGGTCGAACATTCCGCGGGAGCAACGACATAATAGACCGGCACCGAGATACCGCTGTTAGGCAGTTCTATCTCGATTAACTCAGCACCCATCGCCTGGTATTGATCGAGCGCGGCTTTGATGGTTGCTTCAACTTCTGCGTCCATACCGCCTTCGCTGTGCGCAAAATATTCTTTAGGCAGGCCGATTCGTAAACCCTGTAACGGTTTATCCAGATCTGCCGAATAATCAGGCACTTCTTTTTCGATACTGGTTGAATCTTTTTCATCAAAGCCTGCCATCGCATTTAACAGCAGTGCACAATCGCTGGCGCTCTGCCCCATCGGTCCTGCCTGATCAAGACTGGAGGCAAACGCGATCATACCAAAACGTGAAACTCGGCCATAAGTCGGTTTTAGACCGGTGATGCCACAGAAAGCAGCCGGCTGACGGATCGAACCGCCAGTATCAGTACCGGTTGAAGCGGGCGCCAAACGTGCGCTAACAGCAGCCGCAGAACCACCTGATGATCCGCCGGGTACTGCTTTTAGGTTCCACGGGTTTTTCACAACACCATAAAAACTGGTCTCATTTGATGAACCCATGGCGAACTCATCCATATTGGTTTTACCCAGCATCACCACACCGGCATTTCGCATATTGGCAACAACGGTGGCATCATAAGGTGAGATAAAGTTATCCAGCATTTTAGAACCGCAACTGGTCTTCACACCATCGGTACAAAATATATCTTTGTGCGCGATAGGCACACCGGTTAACGCTGGTGCATTACCGGCTTTTAATTTTTCATCGGATTCTTTTGCCTGTGCCAGTGCGTCTTCTTCACAGACCGTAATGAAACTGTTTAATTTGTCATCGCTGCTTTTGATACGCTCGAGAAAATATTGTGTCAGCTCGACACTGCTGACTTCACCTGCCTGTAACATGGCGGATAATTCAGTGACTGATTTTGTATGGTACATGCTCATTTTCTATGGCTCATTTAATATAGCTCTGGATATTTCGTAGATAGTTCGATACTTGCAGTAGCTTCGGTATCACTCGATAACTTTGGGAACAAGGTACAGTCCATCTTCGGTGTTGGGCGCGATAGCCTGAAATTCTTCACGGCGGTCGGTTTCTGTCACCACATCTTCACGCAAACGCTGAACCACATCAAAAGGATGTGACATCGGAGTAACACCGGTGGTATCGATCGCGTTCATCTGTGCGACCAGATCAAGGATATTTGAAAGATTGGTGGCATACGACGGCAAATCAGCATCATCCACACTGAGACAAGCTAACTTGGCAATTTTCTTAACTTCATCAACCTCGATTGACATGGTACTCCCCCAAAAATTAATACTGGTATTTATACTGACAAAGAACGTCAAAATGAGGCGGAAAAATACCACATTCTGCTCACTTTGTCCTGATAAACGCCTTATAACATGATAGTAGAAAGCGGTTGATACCCTGTTTTGGTCAGGATCGGACGTCCATGTTTAGCTTTGTTTCATTCTTTTGACTTTCCCTCGCCTTAGCCAAGCCATTGAGGCATGACGGAAAACATGGGCTTTCTGTGCCAGCTGTTTGAGCGTTTTTTGCGAGTTCTGGCGCAACATGTTGCCCGTCATGCCTCAATGGGGACCCCTGTGTCTTTTACAGGGGCGCCCGGCGTAGCGACGGCCTTTTTTGGGTACTTTTTTTGGCTGTAGCAAAAAAGCCAAGAAAAATTATTATGGCGCCCTGCGGTGCGAGAACCGCAATGCTCAACTAATTCACCACTGCAAATATTGCTCAACTAGAACGAACACATTTACGACAGTTAAACCGATATCGCGGAATGAAGTTCCGCTCCTACAAAAAACTTTAATATCAGCCAAAGCTCAACTACAGCCAAACACCACCAAACCACACATAAACCTTGCTCATTCGCGGTCTGATTGCTACAGTACGCGCAATTCGCGCTGAGATTGGTGGCAATCCTGGCAAAACACTCTATATTTAGTGAATAACTACAATAAATACAATAATTAAGGGCTTTTAACGCTTTAGCTCCATCTGTTAAGAGCACCTTAAAGAACATAAAAGGTCTACACACTCATGTTTTTGAATCGTTTCCGGGGAATGTTTTCCAACGATTTATCAATCGATCTTGGTACTGCCAATACATTGATATACGCTCGCGGTCGAGGCATCGTCCTCAACGAACCCTCAGTTGTTGCTATCCGTCAGGACCGTGGTCCGGGTGGTCCAAAAACCATCGAAGCTTATGGTAAAGATGCAAAAGGCATGCTTGGCCGTACCCCGCAGAATATTACCGCCATTCGCCCTATGCGAGACGGCGTGATTGCTGATTTTAATATCACCGAAAAAATGCTGCAGCATTTCATCCGCTCAGTCCATGAAAGTAAAGTATTACGTCCCAGCCCACGCGTCCTGATCTGTGTCCCCTGCGGAGCTACTCAGGTAGAGCGCCGTGCGATCCGAGAGTCTGCCGCTGGCGCTGGCGCAAGAAAAGTTTACCTGATCGATGAACCGATGGCCGCTGCGATCGGTGCAGGCATGCCTGTCGATGAACCCAAGGGTTCGATGGTTCTGGATATCGGCGGTGGTACCTCTGAGGTCGCGGTAATCTCCTTAAACGGTATCGTTTATTCTGCTTCTGTCCGTGTTGGCGGCGACAAGTTTGATGAAGCTATCACTAATTATGTTCGCCGTAACTACGGTATCCTGATCGGTGAAGCAACCGCAGAAAGAGTTAAACACGAGATAGGCACCGCGTACCCGGGTAAAGATCTATTAGAGATCGAAGTCAAAGGCCGTAATCTATCGGAAGGTATCCCACGCAGCTTCTCGCTTAACAGCAATGAGATCCTCGAAGCATTACAGGAACCACTGCATGGCATCGTCAGCGCAGTGAAGACAGCATTAGAACAAACTCCGCCAGAACTGGGCGCCGACGTTGCCGAACGCGGCATCGTATTAACTGGTGGCGGTTCATTGTTACGTGACCTTGACCGTCTCATCATGGAGGAGACTGGCCTGCCCGTGGTCATGGCTGAAGACCCGCTCACCTGTGTCGCTCGTGGCGGTGGCCGTGTACTTGAGCTTATCGACCAGCATGGAGGCGACTTCCTCGCTGTCGAATAATGTCTGATGTGCAGCAAGATATGTTTGTTTACATGCATAACTTTTTGCGCAGAGCTTTCAGATTCCAATCAATCAGTACCTGACAGTTAGTTCAAGGCAGGCACATGCAAACATTATTTATCAGGGGCCCGTCTGCTACCGCCCGCATGGTGGTACTCGTCATTGCCTCTATCACATTGATGACAGTCGATCACCGCTGGCGTTCTCTGGAGTTCGCACGCAGCGCACTTTCCAATCTCATCTACCCTCTGCAATATACTATCGATCTACCGATTCAGCTATTTTACTGGGCTGATGAATCCTTCAGCACGCAACAGGCCCTGCTAGAAAAAAATCGTGAGTTCGAAGCACGCCACCTGGAAAACAGGGTGCAATTACAAAAGCTGGACATCATCGAAAAAGAAAACGAACGCTTACGAAAATTGCTTAGCGCTATCCCTAAAACGACGGAACGCTTACTCATCTCAGAGATCATCAATGTTGATGTCGACCCGTACAGACAGCTGATCATCCTGAACAAAGGCAGTAGCAATGAAGTCTACCAAGGACAGCCTATCATCGATGCCCAGGGCATCATGGGGCAGATCGTTCATGTAGGCCCGCTCTCCTCGACCGCGATGCTGATCACCGATGCCAGTCACGCCATACCGGTACAGGTTAACCGCACCGGATTACGTGCTATCGCTTTCGGTAGCGGCAAGACCGACCAGCTAAATTTACGCCACCTGCCGCACAGTGTCGATATAAAGGCAGGCGACTTACTCATCACATCCGGCCTGGGCGGCACGTTTCCGCCTAATTTTCCGGTAGCTATCATCAGCAAAGTTGAACGCCCGGCTGGTGAGCCCTTTGCCCTCATCGAAGCAAAACCACACGCGCAACTGGAAAAAAGTCGTGAAGTATTATTAGTATGGCGAAACAAAGCCGAAGAAACATCAGAAAAGAACGATGCCGCTGCTAACGATGAAACAGATAGTGAAAAAATCGACAGCAACCAGGAAAACGACTCAGGCAATAATTCAGGCACAGAAAAAAAAGTAAAACCGAACCAGCGCAGGGGCAACCGTGAATAAGACTCTGCGCATCGGTTTAATAACCATCATCGGCGCATTCATGCTCGCCATCATGCCGCTGCCAGACTGGGCTGTCGAATACAGGCCCGACTGGGTAACACTGGTCCTGATCTATTGGGCGATGGCAACGCCAATGAAGATCGGCGTCACCATGGCTTGGTTTGCCGGTCTACTGCTGGATGTTAGCTACGGTACATTGATGGGGCAGCATGCCGTCGGTATGGTATTGGTTATCTACGTTATACATATACAGCATCAACGCCTGCGCGTCGCTTCTCTACTACAGCAGGCGATAGTCATATTCATACTACTGTTAATAAAACAATTACTTTCACTATGGGTTGATGGAATGTTAGGACACGCACCTGACAGCTGGTTATATTTTATGCCGACCGTTACCAGCACGATGTTATGGCCCTGGACTTATCTGATCTTGAGAGACTTGAGACGAAAATTCAGCGTTGAGAAACACCCTCAGTTTTAAGCCTATCAAACAGAAAAAACTGTACGCCAACACATAAGCTGTCTGTTCTGGCCAACTTATGATTTCAGATAAAACATAGCAATGCGCTATTCCCGACAGTGCACCGGCAGAAGTCCAGGATCGATATCAACAGATCTGCATTGCCATACGACATCGCCTTCAGCTTCAAGCGACGGGACATAGAACAGTGACTTACCATCTACTACCAGGTCTCCGGCAAATGTTATTTTTATGATGCCATCATCGAGCAGAGAGACGCTGCGCAGATTTTCGTAATAAGATTGTTCCAGACCACCGATATCATCGATCGTCGATGGTAAGCTGCCGTTTTGTACCACGTAGACCTCAACGTTGCTTCTGTATTTTTCGGCAACTGCTATGCCTGAATGAATTTTAGCTCTGGTTATATAATCATGATAAGAAGGAATAGCGATAGACGCCAGCATACCCAAAATCGAAACAACCACAAACGCCAGAATAATAAACAGGATGATTCCACTGGTGCCGCCATCTTCTGCAAGCATCCTGAGACGGGTCGCTTCATCGTTTGTCTGTTTTTTAACTTTTGATATCTTTGCGCTTACATGCCGATAATAAAATGCGTTGGCATACATGGGGACAACGATAAATACAGCCACTAGATAACCGATGGTAACGATATTTGCGGCCACCTCTGAAACAGGCATCAAAATTACTTCGATAATCGCTAGCGAGACCGGCAGCAAAAAAAACACCAGTGCGGCAAGCCACATCTTGCGATAGAGCAGCCAGTAAAAAGTAACAAAAAAAGATGGCCAGTTCCATGTCGCGCCAATGCCTTTGCCATCAAACCGCTTAAAACATTTTAAATAATAATCTTCATTCTTGAGACCAAGTGCCGCTTTATAATAGTCACCGGAGTTTGTTGTCGATACAGGATTTGTCTCTAACATGACTTAATCTCCCGGCAACACATAAAAATACACCGAAATAAAATGACAGGCGCTACCGATCAAAACAAATACGTGGAAGATTGCGTGATTAAACTTTATTCTCTTAATACTGTATAAGATCGCGCCTGTGGTATACGCCATTCCACCCGCGACCAGCCAGAACAAACCATCGGCAGATAAATTATCAATCAATGGCTCGATGGCAAAAACAATTATCCAGCCCATGAACACATACATCAATGTCGAGATGGCATCATATTTCCCGGTAAAATATAGCTTCAGTATTATCCCTGTGACCGCCATGCCCCAGGTAACACCAAAAACCACCCAGCCGGTAAAACCATTCAGTGTCACCAATGTAAAAGGTGTATAGGTTCCAGCGATAAGGATATAGATAGATGCATGATCAACGATCCTCATCTTTTTTCTAAACTGGGGGTTTTTAGCACTGTGGTAGACGGTCGAAGCCGCATATAAAATCATGAGACTCACACCAAACACGCTATAACTCACGATATGCCAGGCGTTACCATAAATACTTGCATACCTGACCAGAAGCACCAGAGCGATCATACTCATCACAAAACCAAAAGCATGAGACATTATGTTGATTCTCTCTTCTGCGTGAGAATA
>JADFWF010000206.1 GCA_015222965.1 Pseudomonadota bacterium
ATATCTTGCAAGCTTGCATCCAGAATGTAGGGAAGTGCAGATTATAATGGTATACGGCCTGCTATGGTATCTGTCTTAAGGGTTAGATTTTTGTGTACAATATGACGATGATAAATAAACGCGAAATTGCCAATGATCTCGTAACACTGCGTGACCTTATCCGCTGGGGTACCAGTCAGTTTAATGCCGCCGAACTGAGCTTCGTGCAGGGCATGCCAACAGCGATCGATGAAGCGGTTTATCTGTGTCTGAGCGCCTTGCATCTGCCGCCGGATTTCAGTGTCGAGTATTTTGATTGTGTACTGACGATGGATGAGCGGCTTCATGTACTGGATCTTTTTCAGCAGCGCATCGATCAGCGAAAACCCGCCGCATATATTACCAATGAAGCCTGGTTTTCAGGCCTGAGTTTCTATGTTGATGAGCGTGTGTTGATCCCGCGCTCACCGATTGCTGAGATGATCGAGCACCAGTTTTCACTGTGGATAGCACCGGAGCAGGTAAATAATATCCTGGATCTCTGTACTGGCAGCGGCTGCATCGCGATCGCCTGTGCTTATGCATTTGATGAGGCGCAGCTTGATGCCAGCGATATCTCTGCAGATGCTTTAGCTGTCGCCGAGGTTAATCGTCAGAATCATGCGCTGGAAGAAAGGCTTACTCTAATAGAATCCAATCTGTTTGCAGCGATTCCTGATAAACGTTATGACATCGTCGTCAGCAATCCGCCTTATGTATCGGCAGAGGAAATGGCGCAATTGCCAACTGAGTTTGATTTCGAACCCGGCACTATTGCACTGGCAGCGGGTGAGACGGGCATGGATATCGTATTGCCAATGTTGATACAGGCCAGAGATTATCTGACCGATGAGGGTATCCTGGTCGTTGAAGTCGGCTACTCTAAACCGATACTGGAACAACTATTGCCGGAGGTACCTTTTTTCTGGGTAGACTTCGAGTTTGGCGGTGATGGTGTATTCGTACTGACCGCAAAACAGCTGGAAGCATGTCAGGCTGATTTCAAGCGTGTTAAGATTGAGGGAATCTCTGATTAATTCTGAATGAAGTAGATTGTGTGCTGAATCATTCAGATTCAAGGCGTGAAACGCACGTAATAGCTGGCTATTGGGAAGTTTTACAACGCTGAAGATGGATGATTCAGCGCACAAGATACGATTTCACGAATTGATCAGAGGTTCCTTAGCTACATCATAAAAATATAAGATAAAGATAATAAGTATGTCAGGTAATACGATAGGAAAATTATTCAGTTTGACGACTGCCGGTGAATCGCACGGTGCCGGCCTGGTCGGTATCATCGATGGTTGCCCGCCCGGGATCGAGTTAAGCGAGGAAGATCTGCAGATCGATCTGGATCGTCGTAAACCGGGGACCTCACGCCATACCACGCAGCGCCGCGAAGAAGACAAAGTAAAAATATTTTCCGGGGTATTCGAAGGTAAAACCACCGGCACCAGTATTGGTTTGATCATCGAAAATACTGACCAGCGTTCAAAAGATTACGGCGACATAATGGACCGTTTCCGTCCCGGCCATGCCGATTATACCTACCAGCAAAAATACGGTATCCGTGACTACCGTGGCGGCGGCCGTTCTTCTGCGCGTGAAACCGCGATGCGTGTCGCTGGTGGCGGCATTGCCAAAAAGTTTCTTAAAGACCGTTACGGCATCGAGATATACGGTTACATGTCACAGCTCGGTCCGATCGAAATGCCGATGCTGGATAAAGATGAAATTAATAATAATGTTTTTTTCTGCGGTGACAGCTCAAAGGTTGCAGAGCTTGAAACTTATATGGATGCGCTGCGTAAAGAAGGGAATTCGGTCGGTGGAAAAATTACCGTGGTTGCCGAAGGCGTGCCGCCGGGTTTAGGCGAACCGGTATTTGATAGACTTGATGCTGATATCGCGCAAGCCATGATGGGTATTAATGCTGCCAAAGGTGTTGAGATAGGTGATGGTTTTGGCTGTGTCGAAGCGAAGGGCACCGAGTTTCGTGATGAGATTTCCCCCGAGGGTTTTAAATCCAATCATGCCGGTGGTGTTCTCGGCGGTATCTCTTCAGGGCAGGACATCATCGCACATACTGCATTCAAACCAACATCGAGTATCCGCCTGTCCGGCGATACCGTCGATGTCGAAGGTCATGCCATCGACGTGGTAACACACGGGCGTCATGACCCCTGTGTGGCAATCCGTGCCACACCTATCTGTGAGGCCATGCTGGCAATCGTTTTGTGTGACCACCTGCTGCGTCAACGTGGACAGAACATGGACGTGCATTCGCAGACACCGGTCATTCCGTCACACACATAATTCTCGTTTAAGAAGTAATTGGAAATGAGTAGGACGGCAGTCCCTTACTGGAAATTAAGCGGGTTTTATTTTTTCTATTTCGCCTCGCTTGGTGTACTGGTCCCGTACTGGAGCCTGTACCTGAAATCACTTGGATTCAATAGCCTGACCATCGGCGCGCTGGTCGCCATCCTGCCGGCAACGAAATTAATTGCACCCTATATCTGGGGCTGGCTGGCTGACCATACCCGCCGCTCCATGTTTATCATTCGTATCGCCTGCCTGTTAGCCTTATTAAGCTTCTCATTGGTCTTTATTAGTCAGCAGCTGTGGTGGTTAACGATCGCTATGTTGCTGTTCAGTTTTTTCTGGAATGCGACCCTGCCTCAGTTTGAGGCTATGACCTTAAATCATCTGGGTGATGATACGCATCATTACAGCATGGTTCGATTGTGGGGTTCACTGGGTTTTATCTTTATCGTATTGTTAATTGGTTATCTGCTGGAAAGTTATGATGCCGATATTATTCCTCTGGTGGTGTTGATCACCTTCGTAATAATTTTACTGAGCAGTTTTATTGTTCCGGAAAAACTCAATACACCGCACGCTGATCATTCACCGATCTGGTACGTGATAAAGAAACCTAAAGTTCTGGCATTTCTGGTCGTGTGTTTTTTGATGTTATGCAGCCATGGGCCGTATTACACTTTTTATACTATCTATCTGCAAGAGCAGGGTTATAGCTCACATATGATCGGTGTGTTGTGGGCCGTTGGTGTATTTGCTGAAGTCATCATATTTTTATTCATGCATCGGCTATTGCCTGTATTTGGTGCGCGAAAATTATTGATCGTTACTCTGTTACTCACTACGATCCGCTGGTTACTCATCGGTTTTTATATCGATGATCTGTTAATGTTGTTTCTTGCACAACTCATACATGCCTTCTCATTTGGTGTGTTTCATGCGGTTGGTATTTCGCTGGTGCACGAATATTTTACCGGCAGCCATCAGGGCAGAGGGCAGGCGCTTTACTCCAGCGTTAGTTTTGGCGCCGGTGTTGCTGTTGGCAGTCTTGTAAGCGGCCTGGTGTGGGATCAATGGGGTGCTGGCGTACTTTTCATCTTTGCGTCATGTTGTACCATGTTGGCGTTAGCTATCGTGTGGAAATTTATTCAGCCTGTTAGCGAAGTTAGATAATACTACTATCAGTGCTGGACAGTTAAGATGTCACTTTTAGCACGTTAAGCTAAAGTTTTTCCTCATAAGAAGACGCTTATTGTTGTTGACTCAATATCTCAAAACACCACATAGACGACATTAGGGACGTGGGGCAGTTCTGATAAAAATTCGTAGAGAACAGACCTTGGGGCGATGGTCCTGACATAGCATTTTCGGCCATGAACGGTCGTTCACGAGTCATTACTCTGACCCCAAATATTCCAAATATTCGGTAATTGAAGTATATTTGGTGGGTGTCTATGCGTTTTTTTGAGCTTGTCACAAAAGATTCATTTAATTGAAATAATCTGTACATATTTTATAACTATTCTATAACTAGTTTATGTA
>JADFWF010000207.1 GCA_015222965.1 Pseudomonadota bacterium
GAGACGCGGAGGCGCTGAGTTTTATTTTGTTAATGGCGCCTGCGGCGCCTTTAACAATACACAATACTATGTTTTTCTCTGCGCCTCCGCGCCTCTGCGGTGAAGGCTTTTCAAAGTTTCTAAAGTCAGCTAAGGCTCAGTAACAGACAAACAACCCCATGCCATAAACCACCTTACTTCAACGCATCGCCGAGAATTTTTGCGGTGATATCTACCACCGGGATGACCTTGTCATAATTCATTCGCGCCGGCCCGATTACGCCTAATACGCCAACGGCATTCTCGCCTATCGAATATGGCGCGGTGATGACACTGCAATCACCAAAACCCTCAAAGCCGGCTTCATGGCCGATAAAGATCTTTACACCGTCACTGTGCACACAACGATCAAACAGGCCTAACATCTCCCGTTTTCTATCAAATATTTCGAACAGGTGCTGCAATTGTTCGCGATCAGTATTATCGTTATAACGAACCAGGTTTTTTTCTCCCTGGACGATAAACTCGGGCTGAACTATCTCGTCGTCTGATAGCGCCTTGTCAGCGACTTCGACCACCGTTTTCATCACGTTATCAACATCCTGACGGCTACGATCGAGATCTTGCAGCAAGCTTTCTCTTATCTGGTGAACATCCTGACCGATAAACTGCTGATTCAGAAAATTGGCCGCGTGTTGCAGCTCATCAGCACTGTACTCTTTATCCAGGTGCAGTACTTTGTTCTGAACATCTTTCTCATTGGTAACCATGATCGCCAGGATACGTTTTTCAGGTAACGGTAAAAATTCGATATGGCGTAATTTAGCGTGAGTCTGCTTTGGCACACTGACGATACCCGCCATCTGTGTCATCTCTGAAACCATCTGTGACGCATGATTGACCAGATCATTCATCTCCATATCAGGATCAAGCTGCTGCTGTAACTGGCTGACCAACTTTTCATCTATCGGCTTCACTTCCAGCAAACTATCGACAAACAGCCGTAGACCAAGCTCTGTAGGGATTCTTCCTGCTGATGTATGCGGTGCTATCACCAGCCCGCTTTTTTCCAGGCCACACATGACGTTACGTATCGTCGCCGAACTGATATCCAGGCCGGCATCCTGAGCTAGCTGTTTTGAACCGACAGGCAGTCCATCATCGATATAACTTGCTACTAATTGCTTGAGCAGGATGGCAGCACGATCATTAAGTAGCAGTGGATTATTCAAGGTTTTTAGTATCTGGCCATTAAACTATTAGCACTCCTGGTAAATGAGTGCCAAAAAAAGGAATTATGGTTCAAATTAGCTTTTATTACAATCGATTAGTTAGCGTATAATGCGGTTTTTGAAATCCCCTGACTGCCACTGCTGCAACACATGACAGATTCACTCTCAGCTAGAATCCGCGAGATTCCATATAACTACACGTCTTACTCAGATCGTGAAATTGTTATCCGATTTCTCGGTGAGGAAAGCTGGCACATCATCGAAAAACTTCGCGGTTCTCGTCGAACCGGCCGTTCTGCGCGCATGTTATTTGAAGTGCTCGGCGACATGTGGGTCATCAAACGTAACCCCTATGTAAAAGACGATTTACTGAGCAATCGAAAACGCCGTGAATCTTTGATCGAAGCTTTAAAGCACCGCTTAAACCAGGTTGAATTGCGCGCCGACGGTAATGCCGACGCATTGACTCTGCACAGCAATTGCTTATCTGCGATAAAAAACTTTGAACAGAGTTTATTAACGCAGATTTCACTGCGTCAAAAATCCAGAAAAATTCTGGGCAAAATCACTTCATCAAATAACATCGATTTCAGTGCGCTCGCTCGTGTCTCTCATTCTACAGATGCAACGGACTGGCGCATCGCCATGCCATTCGTGGTTATCAAACCGGATACCGAACAGGAAGTCGCCGCCATCGTGCGCGCCTGTATCGAATTAGGGTTGACGATTATCCCGCGTGGCGGCGGTACCGGTTATACCGGTGGTGCAATTCCACTACATTCAAACACGGCCGTAATCAATACCGAAAAACTGGAAAACTTAAGCCAGATCATCCAGACACAATTGGAAGGTGTCAACGAGGATCAGCCGGTCGTTGAATGCGGTGCTGGCGTCATCACCCGACGTGTATCTAACCTTGCCGACAGCAACGGTTATGCTTTTGCCGTCGACCCAACCTCTCAGGATGCCTCGACTATCGGTGGCAACATCGCGATGAATGCCGGCGGTAAAAAAGCCGTGATATGGGGAACAACATTAGACAACCTGGTTTCCTGGCGCCTGGTGACACCCGACGGCTTATGGATGGAAGTCGAACGTCTCAATCATAACCTCGGCAAGATACATGACCAGCAAGACGTCTCCTTTAAGATCACCCGTTTTGAAGCAGATGGTAAAACCACCATCGGTGATGCTGAAATATTATCGCTTCACGGTCAGGATTTTCGCAAAAAAGGCCTCGGCAAAGATGTTACTGACAAGTATTTATCAGGACTGCCAGGAATACAAAAAGAAGGCTGCGATGGTTTAATTACATCGGGGCGTTTTCTTCTCCATAAAATGCCTGAACACAAACGCACCATCTGCCTGGAATTTTTTGGCAGTGATATTGCCGAAGCTGTGCCTGCTGTCGTAGAAGTAAAGCAACTGCTTGATGAAAATGATAGCGTTTTATTGACCGGTCTTGAGCACCTGGACGAGCGTTATATCAAAGCGGTTAAATACACGACTAAAACCAGCAGTGCTGATGGCACACCTGTCGGCCGACCCAAAATGGTATTATTGGCAGACATCTCCTCAGACGATGAAGCATCAGTTACTGCTGCCGCAGTTGAAGTTATCGAATGCAGTAAAAAAAGAAATGCTCAGGGCTTTGTAGCAAGCAGTACCGAGGCCCGTAAAAAATTCTGGCTGGACCGTGCCAGGACCGCCGCAATTTCTGCTCACACCAACGCATTTAAAATTAACGAAGATGTCGTTATACCGCTACCGAGACTGGCCGAATACAATCGTGGTATCGAGTGCATCAATATCGAACAGAGCATCACTAACAAGATAAAAATATGTGATGCACTTACGCTGTACCTCGACAGCAATCTTAAAGATACGACAGAGGATGATAATTATGCGACGAGCACCGAAGCTGAAGAGATCGTTCAGAACAAATGCGAGAGTGCAAAACAGCTTATCAGTACTAAAAAGCAGCGCTGGTCCGACATACTTCAGAACTTGAACTCACCTGCCTGCGAAGTAAAAAACTTACTGCTCGATAGTGAACAGGACAGCCTCAGGGACAATGATGATCTAATCGACCTGCTGCTGAGACGTGATTGTGTGATCTCCTATACAGAAGAGATCTACCGCGCACTCACTGAAATATTTTCCGGGCAGGATTTAAAACCTGTTCGAGATAAATTTAAAGAGATACACAGGAACATCAAAGATTCAAAATTGTTTGTCGCATTACATATGCATGCGGGTGACGGCAATGTGCACACCAACATCCCTGTACATTCGGACAATTACGCCATGCTGCACGAAGCCGATAAGATCGTCGACAAGATCATGGGCCTGGCACGATCACTCGATGGCGTTATCTCAGGTGAACACGGTATCGGCCTGACCAAGATACAGTATCTGGAACCTGAAAAACTCGAGGCATTTGCTGATTACAAAAACAAAGTTGATCCGCAGCAGCATTTTAACAAAGACAAATTATCTGCGTCAGCTAACCTCGACCTGGCTTACACCCCCTCTCTTCGATTGGTGCAACAGGAAGCCATCATTCTTGAAGACAGTGAATTAGGCAAGTTAAACGAAGAGATTAAAAACTGCCTGCGTTGCGGAAAATGCAAACCCGAATGCATGACACATGTGCCACGCGCAAACCTTTATTATTCGCCACGAGATAAGATCCTGGCAACAGGCCTTATGATCGAGGCGTTTTTATATGAAGAACAAACCAGGCGTGGCATCTCACTGTCGCATTTCGATTCGATGAACGACGTCGCGGACCACTGCACCACCTGTCACAAATGTTTAAACCCCTGCCCGGTCAACATCGACTTTGGTGACGTCTCCATCCACATGCGCCACCTGTTAACCAAACATGGCAAAAAGAAAAGCAACCTTGGTGCAAAAGCAGCCATCGCATTCCTCAATGTAAAAGGGCCGTTCATTGTCAATGCGATGCGCACTGTATTAGCTCGCGGTGGTTTTAAGGCCATTAACACCGGGCATTTCTTCGCGAAAAAATTCGGTCTGCTTGGCAAGAAAAACCGTATCCCGCCGAGTACGACCGGGCCTGTAGATCAAACGGCACAGATCGTTAACCTGGTACGTAAACCGATCCGCGTGCCAGTGCCACGTAAGACCAGCCGTGCATTACTCGATCTGGAAGACACAGATTACGTTTCCATCATAAGAAACCCTGAGCTCAATCATGATGAGTCTGATGCTGTGTTTTATTTTCCGGGCTGCGGATCAGAGCGGTTATTCAGTCAGATCGCTATGGCCACATTACACATGCTCTATGAAGCAGGCGTACAGACCGTGTTACCGCCCGGCTATCTATGCTGCGGCTACCCACAGATTTCGGTCGGTCAAAAAGCAAAAGGCCAGTCCCTCACAACAGAAAACCGTGTTTTGTTTCACCGCATTGCCAACACATTAAACTACCTGGATATCAAAACAGTGATCGTTTCCTGCGGCACCTGCATGGATCAATTAATGAAATATGAATTTGAAAAAATATTTCCTGATTGCCGCTTGCTGGACATCCATGAATATCTGATGGAAAAGAATATCACGCTACAAAATGCATCGAGTAACACTGAATACCTGTTTCATGACCCCTGCCACACTCCGATGAAACAATATAACCCGATCACTGTCACCTCAAAACTGTTAGGTAAACAAGTCACGCTAAGCGATCGCTGCTGCGGTGAATCAGGCACACTGGGTACAGCAAGACCGGATATTGCAGAACAGCTTCGTTACCGAAAACGTGAAGATCTGCGAAAAAACCTGGTTAACATCACCGGTCACGATAAAGTAAAAAACAATGAAGTTAAAATACTGACATCCTGCCCCGCCTGCCAACAGGGTCTTGGACGCTATACAGACGATACCGGTTTACA
>JADFWF010000208.1 GCA_015222965.1 Pseudomonadota bacterium
ATCGATATGTTCGGCATCAAAAAAGAAGACCTGCCCGCGATGTGGAAAGATCTGTCTGATGCAGGTTTTGTTTCAGGCCATGCTTACGGTAAAGCCATGCGTACGGTGAAAACCTGTGCCGGTAAAACATGGTGTCGTTTCGGTACGCAGAACTCAACCGGTCTGGGTGTAAAGCTGGAAGAGCTCACCTGGGGTTCTTATATGCAGCATAAATATAAACTTGCTGTCTCCGGTTGTCCGCGTAACTGTGCAGAAGCAACGATTAAAGATTTTGGTGTGGTGTGTGTGGATTCAGGTTACGAATTACATATCGGTGGTAACGGCGGAATCAAGGTTCGGGTAACGGACCTGCTATGTAAAGTCGAAACTGAAGAGGAGGTGCTGGAGTACTGTGCAGCATTTACCCAGAAATATCGTGAAGAAGCACACTATTTAGAGCGTACAGCACCCTGGGTCGAGCGTGTGGGATTGACCTACGTCAAGGAATGTATTCTTGATGACGAAAAAGAGCGTAAAGCATTAGCAGAACGTTTTAAAATAAGCCAGAAAATCTCACAGGTCGATCCGTGGAAAGCGCGTGCAGATGGTCAGGCTTCACATGAATTTACCCAGTTAAAGATAGCTGGTTAGTATTTTCAAAATCGTCCCCTACCCCAAGGGAGATGGGACGGAATTTAAAATTTTGGAGTAGTAAATTATGAGTAACTGGTCAGAAGTAGTAGCGCTGGAAGAAATTCCACAACTGGGTTCACGTGTGATTAAAACCGACACCATGAATATCGCTGTTTTCAGAACAGCCAGCGACGAAGTGTTCGCCATGAAAGATGAGTGCCCGCATAAACAGGGGCCTCTATCTCAGGGCATCGTGCATGGCACATCAGTGACATGTCCGTTACACAACTGGAGAATTGATCTCGCCAGTGGTGAAGCGTTAGGGCCAGATGAAGGCTGTACTAATGTGTTCCCGGCAAAAGTTGAAAATGGTGTGGTTTTTATAGATTTTAAAATGGCCCGGGCCGCCTAACTTGGCTGCATAGCCTGGCCGCATAAAGCACCTAAAACAACGAGGATAAAGGTATGAACGTAGAAGATATTATGACAACAAATGTACGCACAGTTTCATCAGATAAGAAACTGGGCGAGGTGGTTTCACTCATGTGTATATATCGCTACAGCGGCATACCGGTAGTTGATGACGGCAAACTGGTTGGTACCGTTTCCGAGAGCGATATCCTGGGAAAGATGTTTCCTAAACTGGAAGATCTGATGGGCGGCATGTCAACGGTTGATTATGATGCGCAGATGAATCAGTACAGTGATGTAGTCAGCATTTCAGTTAAAGATGTAATGACACCGGTCGTTATCTCGGTGAAGCCTGATATGCACATCTTACAGGCGGCTTCGATGATGGTCGGCAGAAAATTCCGCCGCATACCTGTTGCTATTGGCGACAAACTGGTTGGCATGGTGAGTATGGGTGACGTGCATAAAGCTATCTACCAGAGCACCCTGGCAACAAAATTTTAGATATAAAAATTAACCGCAGAGACGCGGAGGCGCAGAGAAAACTGTAAAAGTTTAAAGCGATTAATAACTTTGCGTCTTCTAACCACTGCGGTGAGATAAAACTATGTTATTTGGTCGTACACAAAAAAATCCGATAAAGATGGCCGATAAAGGCGTCGTCGAATGGAAATATGCTACCTGTGGTTATTGTTCGACAGGTTGTGCTATCGAAGTTGGATTAAACCAGGAAGGAAAGCCGGTTTCATCGCGCGGTGTCGCTGATGCTGACGTCAATCGTGGCAAGTTATGTCTGAAAGGAATCTATGAGCACGAGTTATTCGATTCTGCGGGACGCGGTACCGTACCAAAGAAACGCGATCAATGGCATCAGGACTGGCAGGATACCGATTGGGATACTGCGCTTGATACCACGTTTGATGAGATCCAGCGTATACAGAAAAAATATGGCCGTGATTCATTCGCTGTCATTTCAACTGGTCAGATGCTGACAGAAGAATTTTATACGCTGGGAAAACTGACTCGCGGTCTGATCGGTACCAACAACTATGATGGCAACACTACCCTGTGTATGGCGTCTGCTGTATCAGGCTATAAACGCTCATTCGGCTCCGATGGGCCGCCGGGTTGTTACCAGGATTTTGAACATACTGACTGTCTGATCGCCTGGGGCTCTAACCTTCCTGAGCAGCACCCGATAATTTACTGGCGCATGAAAGAGGCGCAGGAAAAGCGAAAATTCCCGCTGATCGTCGTCGATCCGCGCGTCACTATGTTAGCGCAGTTTGCTGACATTCATCTGCCGATTACGCCTGGCACCGATGTGGTGCTGCAAAATTCATTGATGCACGTTATCTTCGATGAGAATCTTGAAGATGCCGAGTACATCGAAGCCAATACCAATGATGTAGCAGCACTGCGTGAAGAGGTTGCTAAATACGACCCGACCACGGCGGCAAAAATATGCGGTATCGATGAAGACACCATCCGCAGTGTTGCGCGTTTATATGCCAACGCTGGTGCTGCCATGTCTATCTGGACCATGGGCATCAACCAGTCAACACATGGCTCCGATGGTGTTGTTGGTATCAACAACCTTTCCCTGATCACCGGCAATATCGGCAAACCCGGCGGTACATCACTCTCAATAACAGGGCAGTGTAATGCTATGGGTACCAGAGAGTGGTCGTCCTGCTCCGGCCTGCCAAACTACCGTGCGCTGGAAAATGCGCAGGACCGAAAAGATATCGCCGAGTTCTGGAATATCGATGAAGAATTTTTGCCGAAAAAACGCGGCATGTTTCAGACTGATATATACCACGCTATCGAAGCAGGGCAAATCAAAGGTCTGTGGCTGATAGCCACTAACCCGCTAAGCTCATTACCGAATTCAGAGCGTGTTCGCCGGGCCATGCAAAAACTCGAATTCTGCGTGGTACAGGATTGTTACGAAGATACCGAGAGCGCACAGTATGCACATGTGTATCTGCCTGCGGGCACCTGGGCTGAAAAAGAAGGCGTGATGACCAATACCGAGCGCCGCATCAACCTGGTTAAACCGATCGTGAAACCGCCGGGTGAAGCAAAACCTGATCTGTGGGTTTTTAATGAGATGGCAAAACGTTTTAATAAAGGCGGTAAAGTTAACTTCCCGGACAAAGCGGCCGATATCTTTTTAGAGATGGCGAGTATTTCAAAAGGCCGTCTGTCAGATATCTCTGGCATGAGCCATGACCTGATCGAAAAAAATCGCGGTGTGCAATGGCCATACACTGACAAACAGCTCAGTAATAATGAGACGCCGCCACAAGGTGGTAAACGTCTCTACACGGAGACAGCTACTTTTCGTTATGCTGACGGCAAAGCCAAACTTATCCCGCTGCCATTTATTGATAATAATGAAGTGCCGGATGTAAAGTTTCCGATCTGGCTCAACACCGGTCGTCTGGTCGAGCACTGGCATGGCCGCACCAAGACTGGAAAGATTGGCAATAACAATAAATACAGTCCGATTCCCTTTATTGAAATTAACCCCGACCTCGCTGCCGAGTTAGGAATCGAACGCGGTGAATATGTTCGTCTGGTCTCACGTCGCTCCGATGCGGTGGTGATGGCGACGCCGACACAGCGTGTACCAAAAAATATGATATTTCTGCCGTTTCATTTTCATGATTGTGCTAATCGTTTAACACTTGGTCTACTGGATCCGCATTCGCGTCAGCCTGCGTATAAACAATCGGCCGTGCGCATCGAAAAACTGGATGACCAGCAGGCGGCAGCAAAACTTAGCATGGAAATGCGCGCCTTTTAATTCTGGAAAAAAATTACCGTGTTTGAAAAAAGAGAAAATGAACCTGCGTACGCATTATTAAATGATACTGACTGTCAGGCGCTCAATGTTTACGGTGATACTATCGAAACAGTACAGGAAGAAGATGATCGCCGTGATCAATCATTAAATATTAATAATGACAGTGCTATCGGTGAAAACCCTAACCGTTATAAGCAGCATGGTTTTTATTTTAATGCGGATAACTGCATCGCCTGCCATGCCTGTGAAGCCGCTTGCAGTGAAAAGAATGATAACCCGGCGCACATTTCATTTCGCTCTGTTGGTTTCGTAGAAGGTGGTACCTACCCTGCCTATCAGCGTATCAACATCTCCATGGCCTGTAATCACTGCGATGATCCCGTGTGCCTGAAAGGCTGTCCGACGCGTGCTTATACCAAGTTCGCCGAGTACGGTGCGGTGTTGCAAGATCCGGATATCTGCTTCGGCTGTGGTTACTGCACCTGGGTGTGTCCTTATAATGCGCCACAGCTTGATCCGGTAAAAGGCCAGGTAAGCAAATGCAACATGTGTGTCGACCGCCTCGAGGTTGGTTTGAAACCTGCTTGCGTTTCTGCCTGTCTGGGCAATGCGCTGGACTTTGGCGTAGTTGAAAATATTCCAGAGAACCGCACCCAGGCCAAGACGGAGATTCCCGGTTTCCCTCGAACCGATATAACGCATCCGAATATCCGTTTTCAGCAGACCCGTACGACTCAGCGCGACATGAACCGTGTTGATCAGAATCCGGTGAAGTACCATCGCGATGAAAGTTCTGAAAATTTCAAGCCGGTGGTCGACGCGAAACAGGGAGTCAAACGTGAGTGGAACTGGGCTAAGTTGTTAGGCTCGCATGAAAATGCACACATTGCTTTTACCTTAAGTGCGCAGACAGTGATGGCCGCTTTTTTAATTTTGCTTTCCGGTTATGTGTTTGCGCCTGTCGCCAGTTTTCAAGCTGGCAGTGCAATGTTACCTGGTTTACTGGTAATGGTTGTCTTGATGAGTTTTGGTCTGTTTAAGCTGAATATGCACCTTGGAAAGCCGCATCGTTTTTATCGTGGTTTCTATAACCTGAGGCATTCACCGGTCAGTCGGGAGATTGCAGGTGTCTCTGCATTTTATACTGGACTGTTGGGTTACGGTTTTTTTGCATTGCTTAGTATCTTTGACACTGGTTATGCAGAGTACCTGCAGCTATTGCAGATATTGTTCGCAAC
>JADFWF010000209.1 GCA_015222965.1 Pseudomonadota bacterium
CGCAGTTCAAACCGTGCCAATGAACGGCAATCAGTCACCAGTTCACGTTCACCCTGCAACACATGAACCGCCATCGCCGTCTGTCCATCTTTGTAAGTGGTGAAATCCTGCGCCTTGGCAGATGGAATAGTGGTATTGCGATGAATGATTTTTTCGACCAGCCCACCCATGGTTTCGATACCTAATGACAGAGGAATTACATCGAGCAATAACATCTCATCATCAGGTTTATTGCCTGCCAGCACATCGGCCTGCAACGCCGCCCCGGTAGCGACTACTTTATCCGGATCGATACTGGTCAATGGTTCACGTTCAAAAAATTCCGCTACCATTTCACGTACGACGAGGGTTCGTGTTGACCCCCCCACCATCACGACTTCATTGATGCTTTCATTTTCCACATCCGCATCACGCAGAGCGCGGCGGCAGGACATCAGTGTTTTTTTCACCAGCGGGGTAAGCAGCTCTGTTAGCTGATCACGGTCAAGTTCTCCCTGCCACGAACCATTATCAGCATCGATATTTATTGAAGCTGTTTGCTGTTCAGCCAGCGCTTCTTTGGCAGATCTCGCCTGCTGCATGATGAGGCGCTTGAATGCAGGGTTATCGACCTCTGTAAATTGCGCCTGCCCTGTTATCCATTTCGCGATCTCGTAGTCAAAATCATCACCGCCCAGTGAGCTGTTGCCACCGGTTGCCAGAACTTCGAAAACACCTTTGCTCAAGCGCAGGATCGAAATGTCAAAAGTACCGCCGCCCAGGTCGTAAACCGCGATCACACCTTCATTGCCCGTATCCAGACCGTAGGCTACCGCCGCTGCTGTAGGCTCATTCAATAACCGAAGTACATTTATATCCGCTAGTTTCGCGGCGTCTTTCGTCGCCTGCCTCTGCGCATCATCGAAGTAAGCTGGCACTGTTATGACGGCACCGTTTAACTCATCACCCAGGGTATTGACCGCACGCTGTTTTAAAGTTTTTAAAATTTCCGCAGAGATCTCTACCGCACTGACATCACCGGCGCGTGTTCTGATCCTCGGAACTGCGCTCTCTGTTTCAGCAAAATCATATGAATAATGCGCATCTTCCAGGGAAACATCTTCAGCGCCGCGGCCCATGAAACGCTTGACTGAAACGATGGTATTTAATGGGTCAGAGACACTGAACTGATGAGCTTTTTCTCCAACCAGCACATCGCTTTCGGCAAAATGCACTATCGAAGGCAGCAGATGATTTCCATCCGCATCAGGCAGCGTATCGACATCACCACTACGCACGGTAGCAACCAGTGAATTAGTCGTACCCAGATCGATACCTACCGCGAGCCGGTGCTGGTGAGCGGTGGTTGATTGTCCGGGTTCTGCTATCTGTAATAGTGCCATAATTTTTGTCAACTCAGATGACTAGCTCATCAACTCGTCTTCGATATCTGCGGTTAATGTATTAATCTCTTTTTTTGCTTTCTGCATAAACTGCAGCTTACGTATCCATTCGCGTGCGTCATCGACCTGATCAGTTTCATATGATTGGGTAAAACCTTTCATCATGTCAGCAGTTGATGCTTTTAATTCTTTCGCCATCAAATCCAGTTCTGCCAGAGGGTCACTCTCATTTTTGATGCCTTCCAGACGTTCGCGTGTCTCAAGCTGCTGCATCAAAAACGCAGCGTCCATCGTGGTTTCGTTTTCCAGGTTGATATCTATGCCTTTTAATTTCAGCAGGTAGATCGCTCTTAATACCGGATCTTTTAATGTCGTCTGCGCTTCGTTAATCCACGAAGTCTGCTGCATCGACAGCCGTTTTTCCTGGTCAGAGCTATTGGCAAATTTATCCGGGTGAACCTGTTTTTGCAGATCCATGTAATACTGCTGAACCTGTTTTAAATCCACTTGGTATGAAACAGGAAGGCCAAACAACTTGAAAAAGTTGCTGTTTAGAATATCGTCAGACACGTTGATAGTTAATCAGAAACAGGCTGAGTAATTAAAAACTAAACGGTGAAGCTTTCGCCACAGCCGCAAGCGGCCTTCTCTTTCGGATTGTTAAATTTAAAACCTTCGTTTAATCCATCACGCGTGTAATCGAGCTCGGTGCCATCAAGATAGACCAGGCTTTTTGGATCAACGATTACTTTCACACCGGAATCCTCAAACACTTCATCTTCCGGGTTTATCTCATCGACGAATTCAAGAACATAGGACATACCAGAACAACCCATGGTTTTCACACCCAGGCGCAGACCAACACCTTTACCACGATTATCCAGGAAGGCTTTAACACGCTCTGCTGCTGGTTCTGTCATTGTAATCGCCATCTCAGTATCTCTTTTTTGCCCTGTCTATTTAATACGTCTATTTTACGGTAACAATAATGTTAGCCATTTTTCTGTTTGTAATCAGCCACGGCTGCATTGATCGCATCTTCAGCCAGCACCGAACAATGGATCTTCACTGGCGGCAAAGCCAGCTCTTCCGCGATCTGCGTATTCTTGATCGCCTGTGCTTCATCCAGTGTTTTACCTTTCACCCATTCAGTCAGCAATGAGCTGGAAGCGATAGCGCTGCCACAACCGTAAGTTTTAAACACAGCATCTTCAATTACACCTTCGTCACTCACCTTGATCTGCAGCTTCATCACATCACCACAGGCTGGTGCACCCACCATACCTGTACCCACATTATCGGCACTTTCAAAACTGCCAACGTTACGAGGATTTTCATAATGATCTAAAACTTTTTCACCGTATGCCATATCTGTACCTTTAAATATTCTTTAAATCACACCTGATTAGATGTTTTATTTTTTTGTTTGTTCAGTTTTTAAACTGCAAACTGCAAACTGATAACTGCCAACTTTTAACTGCTGTTAATGTGCTGCCCACTCGATACTGTCTATATCGATACCATCTTTGTACATATCCCAGAGCGGTGACAGGTCACGTAATTTATCCACTGCTTTACGAACAAGCTTTATGGTGCGGTCAATCTCTTCTTCCGTGGTATAACGACCCATGGTAAAACGAATCGAGCTGTGCGCCAGTTCATCGTTGCGACCTAATGCACGTAATACGTAACTTGGTTCCAGGCTGGCCGATGTACAGGCACTGCCACTGGAAATCGCCAGGTCACTCAGCGCCATCAACAGGCTTTCACCTTCGACATAGTTAAAACTGATATTTATGTTACCGGCTATACGGTGATCGATGTCACCGTTAACATAAACCTCTTCCATATCTTTTACGCCGTCATATAACCTGTTTCTCAGTTTTAACAGGCGTTTGTTTTCTTCGACCATCTCTTCTTTGGCGATCCTGAATGCTTCTCCCATGCCGACGATCTGATGGGTCGCTAGTGTGCCGGAACGCATACCACGCTCGTGTCCACCGCCATGCATCTGTGCTTCCAGACGAACGCGTGGTTTTCTCTGTACATATAATGCACCGATACCTTTAGGACCATAGATCTTATGTGCCGAGAAGCTCATCAGATCAACAGGTAATTCTTCGAGGTTGATTTCAACCTTGCCCGCGCTCTGCGCTGCATCCACATGGAAGATGATCTTCCTTTCACGGCAGATTTTACCGATAGCTTCGATGTCCTGAATAACGCCGATCTCATTATTTACGTGCATGATAGAAACCAGTGTGGTGTCATCACGCAGTGCGTCTTCCAGCACTTTAAGATCGATCAGACCATTTTGCATCGGGTCAAGATATGTGACTTCGTAACCTTCACGTTCCAACTGACGACAGCTGTCCAGTACTGCTTTATGTTCCGTCTTACAGGTAACGATATGTTTGCCGCGTTTTTGATTGAAGTGCGCAACACCCTTGATGGCAAGGTTATCTGACTCGGTGGCGCCGGAGGTAAATATGATTTCTTTCGGGTTAGCACCGACCAGGTCAGCAACCTGTTTACGTGCCGTTTCTACAGCTGACTCAGCTGTCCAGCCGAAGCTATGGCTGCGAGATGCCGGGTTACCAAAACTGCTTTCCGGACCCATGTACTTGAGCATCTCAGTGACTACACGTTCATCCATCGGCGTGGTCGCAGAGTAATCTAAATAAATTGGCTTCTCTAATTGTTCGCTCACTTTCTTCACCTTACAAGTTAAACAGTCGCCGCCATCATCACAGGCGATTGTTGATTTATTTCTATGATGTCACGCAATGCCGCTAACAGGGCCTCGACATCTGACATCGTATTATTCTTTCCAAAGCTTACCCGTATCGCCGAGTCCGCCAGTGCATCCGGAACCTTCATCGCCTTTAACACATGGCTGGGTTCTGTTTTGCCACTGGTGCATGCAGACCCGCTTGATACTGCAATCGCTTTTCTATCTAACTGCATCAGCATGGTTTCACCATCAAATCCCTTGACACCAAACTGTACCGTGTTCGGTAAGCGTTCTGCCTGCTCGGCGAAGATGCTTACCGTACTAAATTCTTTTAATCCTTTTTCCAGCGCGTCTCGCAACATGCGCACATGCGAACTCGTCGTCTGCAGATCAGCCATCGCTAGTTCTGCGGCTTTTCCAAAACCTACAATTGCCGGTACATTTTCTGTTCCCGCGCGCAAGTTCCTTTCCTGTGAACCACCAAACTGCAACTTCGTGATCGGCAGCTGCTTATCAAAAATCAGCGCTCCAACACCTACCGGTCCATATAACTTGTGCGCAGAAATCGTCATCGCGTGGACACCGCTTTCGACGAAGTTCAACGCTATTTTTCCAGCGGCCTGCGATGCGTCCGTGTGAAAAAAACAATTTCGCTGTGCAGAAAAATCTATCAACGGTGATAAATTTTGTATCACACCGGTTTCATTGTTTGCTGTCATCACTGATACCAGTGATGTCTGCTCACTGATGCTCTGCTCTGCAGCAGTCAGGGTGATACAACCGTTCTCATCTGCCGGCACGATATCTACAACAGTTGCCATGTGCTGCGCCGGTTCCAACAAAGACATGTGTTCAATCGCACTTACCGCTATGCGCGCATCTTTATTACATCTGCTAAATCCGTTTAACAGCAAATTATTTGACTCTGTGCCACCGCTGGTAAAAATTACCTGTTCAGCTCTGGCACCGGCTAACTGTGCGACCGATTCTCGAGCTTGCTCGATCGCATCTTTCTGCAGACGGCCAAAACGATGTACGCTGGACGGGTTTCCCGTCACCTGCCCCATGTAAGGCAGCATAGCTTCTAAAACTTTCTCATCTAAAGCCGTTGTCGCGTTATTATCGAGATACACTGCCATGATTTCGCCCGTTGACGTTAAGCGTTTATCACATCGTCCTGACGCACTTTTATCTCATGCACTGTTCCCTGTGCCATGATCTCCGCTAAGGTAATGCCATCCAGGAACGAACGGATCTCGTTACTTAATTCTTGCCACAAATCATGGGTTAAGCACTGATACGCACCATCATGACAACCCTCACTGTCACTGCAATCAACAACTTTACAGCTTTCATCAACCGCTAAAATAATGTCTGATACACTGACTTCCTCTACCTTATTGGTGAGTTTATAACCACCACCAGGACCACGGGTACTGCTGACAATATTATTGCGACGCAGCTTGGCAAAAAGCTGTTCAAGATAAGACAAAGAAATATCCTGACGCTCAGAGATTGCTGCCAGTGAAACCGGACCGTCACCCTGATGTAACGCCAGATCAAGTACCGCTGTTACTGCATATCGCCCTTTTGTAGTTAAACGCATATCAATTGTCCCCCCGAAGAATCAGGGATAGTCGTGTAGTTAATAGGGAATTTTACTTAATTCCGACTAATTTAGTCAAGTATAAGACCGAGTAATTTAGTCAGGTATTACTTTAGCAATAGAAAATTCAGCTAAGTTGTTGATATTTATTGCAGGAAAGATTAAATCGGGCTTTCTATTTTTAGTAGACTGGGCAGAAACGGACATTTGAAATGGCAAATTTACAAACATTTCACCGCAGAGACACGGAGGCACAGAGAAAACAATGTTATATATAAAACAACGTAGGTCGGGCATTACCCGACAGAACACGACCAATTATTGTACCGCGACGGTGGGCAATACCCACCCTACAAAAACTATAAGCTTTTCTCTGCGTCTCCGTGTCTCTGTGGTGAATTTCTCTTAAAGTTTATAAGGTCGGCGTTAGACGCAATAGCCCCGCTGAAGCTAATTAGTTTCGATCTTTTCAGCATCTTCACTCTCATCAGGTGCACTGCTAGTCAGACTGCATGAACCCAGGTCAGGCAAATTAGATACATCAATTTCTGCACCAAATTGTTTCAGCGCACCGCACATGGTCTCCATTTTTTCATCCATGGCGTGAATATGATCCAGCATTTTATTGATGGCCGTTGCCACTGGATCAGGTGCATCACTGGTTGCACCATAGGCATCAAAACCAAGTTTCTGCGCAGTTTCATGTCGCTTTTGCTGGGTTTCGTCATGGTGATGAATCACACGCCCCGGCACTCCAACGACCGTAGAATCTTCCTCAACGTCTTTGGTAACGACTGCATTTGAACCAATACGGACGCCTTCAGCCAGCGTTATAGGTCCTAAAACTTTAGCGCCAGCACCGACCACAACGTTGTTATGTAACGTCGGGTGTCGTTTGCCTGCTTTCCAGCTGGTACCACCCAGGGTGACGCCATGATACAAAGTACAGTCATCGCCTATCTCAGCGGTCTCACCGATGACCACACCCATGCCGTGGTCGATAAAAAACCGACGGCCGATGGTCGCGCCAGGGTGAATTTCGATACCAGTAAGCCAGCGTGAAAAATACGACAACCAGCGCGCAAGCCAGTTAAGCCCGATATTCCATAACATGTGATTAAAGCGATGCAGGATTACCGCATGAAGGCCCGGGTAGCAGGTCAATACTTCCCAGGTATTTCTTGCGGCCGGATCACGGTCGAATACGCACTTTATGTCTTCGCGAATACTGATGTAACTATCCTCAATAGTTTTTTATCTTAATGGCTATGTTATACGAAATTGACTTCGATGTTATACCCGGTAAATTTACGGATATTCAACACCCCGGTATCAAGGATCAGGTATTGCCCTTTGATGCCCATCAAGGTTCCTTCGATCTCCGGCTGTTTATCAAAATTAAGCGACTTAATTTTTTCAGGATATTCTGATACCGGAAATTTTATCTCGACAACATCCTCATCGATAGTTTCTAGCGCAGCATCACCCTGCTGGTTTCGAATATCACTGATTTCAGTCTCACACTTTGCCAGCAATCCATCCCGTATTTCTTTTAAGTCGAGAGACTCAGCATCAGATTTAAGCATCTTTCGCCAGTCCGTACGATCTGAAACGTGTTGCTTCAATACCACTTCTAACAAACCCGACTGTAAGCGATTAGCCACACGAAAAATTGGCAATGCCTGAGCCGCGCCCTGATCGATCCATCGTGTCGGTATCTGTGTGCCACGGGTAATACCTACTTTGACACCGGATGAATTAGCCAGGTAAACATAATGCGGGATAAAGCAGTTAGTCTCACCCCAGGCAGGCTCGCGACAGGTGCCCTCGGAGAAATGACAGGTTTCTGGTTTCATTATGCACATGTCACATGAAGCCAGGCTGCGAAAACAGGGAAAGCAATGTCCCTGCGCAAAACTTTTATTGGTCTTACGGCCGCAGGCAACACAGTGAATCTCATTCTTGTAACTCAGCGTTATTGCCTGACCGATGTGTTCGTTCATCGGCAGCAGCTCACTACCGACTGGCAGCTGATATTGTACTGCTTGCCCACTTTCAGAATCACCCAGTGCGGCCTGCATTTTTTTAATATTTCCGATCATTTTTTTAGTCTTTGATTTTCCCAGATTTTAATTATCAATCTGTAATAATAGTTTTTATCTACCTATAAAAGCATCAATGCATTCAACAGCACGCTCCAGTTTCTCCATTGATTGCGTATAAGCAAAACGGCAATGTTTATCTGCAAGATGTGTTCCGAAATCAATTCCGGGAGTCAGAGCAACGCCTTGCTCATTTAATAAATTTTTTACCCAGCTAAAACTATCATCTGTAAAACGTTCGCAATTAGCATAGATATAAAAAGCACCTTGCGGCTTAACAGCGATTTCAAAACCCAGCTGTTCCAACGCTGGCAATAGAAAATCCCGGCGCTGCTTAAATTCATCCCTACGTGCGTCCAGTATAACCTGTGTCTCGGCTTTTAATGCTGTCAGTGCTGCGTACTGCGATATCGTCGGTGGTGCCAGAAAGATATTCTGTGCGATACGGTCGATCGCATCAACATAAAATTCAGGCACTACCATCCAGCCAATACGCCAGCCGGTCATACCAAAATATTTTGAAAAGCTGTTAATGACAAAGCATTCATCAGAGATCTCGAGCGCAGTGTAATCATCATTCTCATAGACCAGACCCTGATAGATCTCATCAACGATAAGCCTTCCCTGCTTTCGTTCGACAAACTCAGATAACGATGTTAATTGCTGTTTCGGCAATATAGTGCCGGTCGGATTTGACGGTGTTGCTACCATGGCTGCACGGGTTTTAGCGTTCCAGTGCTGCGCGACAGACTTGGCATCCAGTTGAAAATAATTTTCTGCACTGACAGGAATTGCGATAGTTTCTGCAGCCAGGATATGCGCGATATTCTGATTGCATGGATAACCCGGATCTGCCAGCAGCACATTATCACCTGCATCTAACAGGCTGGAGATCGCCAGTTGAAGCGCACCCGAAGCTCCCGGCGTTATTATGATTCGCTCAGGCTTGACCGTTAGCGAAAACTTCCTGTCATAGTATTCCGCGATCGCATGCCGCAGCTCTGGCAGACCCAGTGCCGGTGTATAATGCGTTTTAAACTGCTGCAGCGCTTTGATACCCGCATTTACGATAGGCTCTGCGGTGGCAAAATCCGGTTCACCGATTTCCATATGATAAATGGTTCTACCTTGCTCACTTAATGCTTTGGCCTGCGCAAGAATATCCATCACATGAAAAGGACTAAGCTCTCTCGATCGTGTAGACAACTTTTGTGACGTCATGCGAATACAGCTATTACTTTATAAAGATTGATTTCCATTAACGCACATCTTACACTGAGAACCTGCTTGCCTGACCCATTTTTTGATTTAACTAACCTGAAACAACAAATTTCCTGATGACAAAAAAATTTCATTTTCCCATACCTATCGGCATATTTTTATTAACCTTTTTTTGCAGTTACGCGGCACATGCACTTCCTGAACAGGCGCTTGTACCTGGCGGAATCGCACTGCTGAAGTTGCCCGGTTACAAACAGGACACAAAAGTTTATTTTAATAATAAACGCATTGCTGTTTTTCCTTACAAAAACACCTGGATAGCAATGGCAGGCATCGGGCTGTCAAACAAACCTGGTGATTACGAATTCTCTATCCAGCAAGCAGACGGGGTAAAACTAAATACCAGGGTCAA
>JADFWF010000210.1 GCA_015222965.1 Pseudomonadota bacterium
CATTTTGCCATCTAACAGTACTTCAAAAATTTTACCATCGCTGCTGACCTTGCCGATCGACCAGTCATCATTGCTGTGGTCCGGGTCGTGCGTTTTATGAATTGCTGCAGTCTGCGACCAGCACCCCATATCAAGCATAGATGCGATATTTTCATCGTCACCGTTTTTAACAATCAGGCCATCGCCGGGAATGGTACGTACAAAATGGTGGAACTGTTTTTTAATGGCATCCAGGTCTTCAAAAATATCAGCATGATCAAATTCAAGGTTATTCAGCACCGCCGTTCTCGGATGGTAATGCACAAACTTGGAGCGTTTATCAAAAAACGCCGTGTCATATTCATCGGCTTCAACGACGAAAAATGGTGCATTACCGATACGCGCAGATAAACCAAAATTAGCAGGGATTCCACCGATCAAAAAACCGGGGTTAAGACCGGCATACTGCAACATCCAGGCAAGCATACTGGAGGTCGTTGTTTTGCCGTGAGTCCCTGAGACAGCTAGCACCCAACGTTTATTTAATACATGTTTAGATAACCACTCGGGACCTGATGTATAAGCGATATTATTGTTCAGTACATATTCCACAGCTTCGTTACCGCGTGACATCGCGTTACCGATGACCACTTCATCGACGTCATCAGGAATATCGGCGGCATGAAACCCTTCACACAAAACGATGCCCTGTTCTTCCAGCTGTGTGCTCATCGGCGGATAAACGTTTGCATCACAACCACTGACTTCATGGCCGGCCTGTTTGGCCAGTACTGCGATTCCGCCCATGAAGGTTCCGCAGATACCCAGGATATGAATTTTCAAAAACAGACTCCTCTAAAACTAGTCGTACGACAAATAATGTCAGCTCGCAGCTTGCGCAGGAAACAATAGTTGCGACAGCGTGACCGAGATAAAAAATAATGAAAAAGACAATGCCAGCGCACCGAACATCTTCATCTCCAGAGCATTCTTAAAGATATGCGCCTTTACCAGGACTTCCCAGCTTATCAGTAATAAAAACAACAATGACATCGATGACTTTATAGCATCCTGCGATGTTTCATCAGAAAGTACGGTAAACACAGGCCATGATAATAAGTTAAAAATCAGACTGGCACCGATAACGGCACAGAACGTCTGCATGAAACGCGCACTTTTATTCAGGGCAGCCAGTACCGCATAAACAAAGACATACTGCACCAGCAATCCCAGCACTATACCAGCAAACATATCATCAGGCGCCAGGGTTGTTTGCAGGACAACGATGCCAGATAAAACATAAAAGAATGACAGCTGCACGGTCAAAGCCATCGAATATGGCAAATCCTGCGGCGTGGACTTTAAAAACAGCAAAGCCAGTAATTTTTGAAATACAGACATATCAACTTAGTGAATAATATAGAATCTGTATTATGACAAAAACCACCCTAACAATCACTCAACCTGACGATTGGCATCTACACCTGCGAGATGGTGACGCACTAACAAGTGTGGCGCTATTTACCGCCAAACAGTTCGCACGTGCCATCGTTATGCCTAATCTGAGCCCACCGGTCACTACAGTGGTACACGCCGTAGAGTATCTTGACCACATCCTCGCCGCGGTGGATGGCACTGATTTTGAACCGTTGATGACTTTATATCTGACAGACAATACGCCGCCAGAAGAGATCATCGCTGCCCGCAAGAGCTGTTTCATCAAGGGTGTGAAATTGTACCCCGCTGGCGCCACCACCAATTCTGATGCCGGCGTTACCGATATTCGACACTGCGACGCTGCGCTCGAAGAGATGCAGAAATCCGGCCTGCCGCTACTGGTTCATGGTGAAGTGACAGATCCACAGGTTGATGTGTTTGATCGTGAGAAAGTATTTATCGATAAGATATTGCAGCCGTTAACACAGCGTTTTCCTGAGCTAAAAATCGTATTCGAGCACATCACTACGAAAGAAGCCGCCGATTTTGTGCAACAATCAGGCGATAACATCGGTGCCACCATCACACCTCAGCACCTGCTGTTTAATCGTAATGCGCTGTTTCAGGGCGGCCTGCAGCCACACAACTACTGCCTGCCGATATTAAAACGCGATATTCATCAGCAAGCACTGTTAGCGGTGATCCGCTCGGGCAGCAATAAATTCTTTTTAGGTACGGATAGCGCACCGCACAGCAAACACAAAAAGGAAAGCGCCTGCGGCTGTGCCGGCATCTTTTCAGCACATGCGGCCATCGAAATCTATGCATCGATCTTTGAGCAGCAGGGCATACTGGATAAACTTGAAGCTTTTGCCAGCTTTAATGGTCCTGATTTTTATGGGCTGCCGCGTAACAGCAAAACCATTACGCTCAAAAAAGAAGACTGGTCTATCCCGGATGAGTACCCCCTCGGTAGCGAAACACTGGTACCCTTTTTAGCTGGACAGACTATTGGCTGGAAGCTAACTACCTGCATCCAATGACAGTTAAAAGTCAGGGAAATATGTACCTGCAGAGAAATAAACAATGAGTGATAACGAATTTAAATTAATGTCCCGCCGTTTTCGCGGATACTACCCCGTAGTAGTCGATGTTGAGACCGGCGGTTTTGACGATAAAAAAGACGCTCTACTTGAAATTGGTGCCGTTACCCTGAAGATCGACGAAAACGGCAACATGACCACTAACAATGAATACCATTGCCATGTTAATCCTTTTGAAGGCGCAAACATGGATCCGGCCTCACTGGAAGTAAATGGGATCGACCCGTATCATCCGTTTCG
>JADFWF010000026.1 GCA_015222965.1 Pseudomonadota bacterium
GCTCCGATGGTGTCGTCGGCATCAACAACCTTTCCTTGATTACCGGCAATATCGGCAAACCCGGTGGCACCTCACTATCCATAACTGGCCAGTGTAATGCGATGGGCACAAGAGAGTGGTCTTCCTGTTCCGGCCTGCCTAACTATCGTGCGCTGGAAAATGAACAGGACAGAAAGGATATCGCCGAGTTCTGGAAGATCGATGAAGAATTTTTGCCTAAAAAACGCGGTATGTTTCAAACTGATATCTACCATGCCATCGAAGCAGGGCAGATCAAAGGACTGTGGTTGATTGCGACCAATCCGCTAAGCTCATTACCAAATTCAGAACGTGTTCGCCGCGCCATGCAAAAACTCGAATTCTGTGTGGTACAGGACTGTTACGAAGATACCGAAAGTGCGCAGTATGCACATGTGTATCTGCCTGCAGGCACCTGGGCTGAAAAAGAAGGCGTGATGACCAATACCGAACGCCGCATTAATTTAGTTAAACCGATAGTTAAACCACCGGGTGAAGCCAAACCGGACTTATGGGTTTTTAACCAGATGGCCAGGCGTTTTAATAAAGACGGTAAAGTGTCGTTTCCCGAAAAAGCCGCGGACATCTTTCTTGAGATGGCGAGTATTTCAAAAGGCCGTTTGTCAGATATCTCGGGTATGAGTCATGATCTGATCGAAAAAAATCGCGGTGTGCAATGGCCTTACACTGATAAGCAGCTCAGTAATAATGAAATACCGCCACAAGGTGGTAAACGGCTTTACACAGAAACGGCAACTTTTCGTTATGCTGATGGCAAAGCCAAACTCATTCCTTTACCGTTTATTGATAATAATGAAGTGCCTGATGAAAAATTTCCGATCTGGCTTAATACCGGCCGTCTGGTCGAGCATTGGCATGGCCGTACTAAAACCGGAAAGATAGGTAACAATAATAAATATAGCCCGATACCTTTCATCGAAATTAATCCCGACCTCGCAGCTGAGCTTGAGATTGAACGCGGCGAATATGTACGCCTGGTTTCTCGTCGTTCCGATGCAGTGGTCATGGCAACGCCGACTCAGCGAGTACCTAAAAATATGATATTCCTGCCGTTTCATTTTCACGACTGCGCGAACCGTTTAACGCTGGGTCTGCTTGACCCGCATTCTCGTCAGCCGGCTTATAAACAATCGGCGGTACGCATCGAAAAACTGGGTGACCAGAAAGCGGCGGCAAAACTGAGCATGGAAATGCGTGCATTCTAATGTTTGAAAAAAGAGAAAACGAACCTGATTACGCATTGCTGAATGATACTAGCTGTCAAAGACTTAATGTTTATGGCGATGCTATTGAAACCGTGCAAGAAGAAGATCCGCGCCGTGAGTTATCATTAAATATTAACGATGATGACGGTATTGGCGATAACCCTAATCGTTATAAACAGCATGGCTTTTATTTTAATGCGGATAACTGTATTGCCTGTCATGCATGTGAGGCCGCATGCAGTGAAAAGAACGATAACCCCGCACATATTTCATTTCGTTCTGTTGGATTTGTAGAAGGTGGTACCTACCCTGCATACCAGCGTATTAATATTTCCATGGCCTGTAATCACTGCGATGACCCGGTGTGTTTGAAAGGCTGTCCGACGCGTGCTTATACCAAGTTCGCCGAGTACGGGGCGGTACTACAAGATCCGGATATCTGTTTTGGATGTGGTTACTGTACATGGGTGTGTCCCTACAATGCGCCGCAACTTGATCCGGTAAAAGGCCAGGTAAGTAAATGCAATATGTGTGTCGACCGACTTGAAGTCGGTTTAAAACCCGCTTGTGTAGCAGCCTGTTTAGGTAATGCGCTGGACTTTGGCGTAATAGAAAACATTCCTGAAAATCGGTCTCAGGCCAGGACGGAGATTCCGGGTTTTCCACGAACCGATATTACCCATCCGAACATTCGTTTTCAGCAGACACGTACGCCACAACGTGACATGAATCGTGTTGACCAGAATCCGGTAAAGTATCATCGAGACGAAAGTTCTGAAAGTTTTAAACCAGTGGTAGACGTGAAGCAGGGTGCTACGAAGAATGGTAGCGGGCGCGAATGGAACTGGGCCAGGTTATTAGGCTCGCATGAAAATGCACATATTGCTTTTACCCTGAGCGCTCAGACCGTGATGGCTGCTTTTTTGATATTGCTTTCCGGCTACTGGTTTGAGCCCTTAATGAGTTTTCAGTCTAGCAGCGCTATGTTGCCTGCTTTGTTGCTAATGTTTGTGCTGATGAGTTTTGGTTTATTTAAATTGAACATGCACCTGGGTAAACCGCATCGTTTTTATCGTGGTTTCTATAACCTGAGGCATTCGCCGGTCAGTCGTGAAATTGCAGGTGTTTCTGCTTTTTATACCGGCCTGATGGGTTACAGTTTTTTTGCCCTGTTCGCCATGTTTGATACTGGTTACACTAATTACGCGCAATTATTACAGATGTTATTCGCGGGTATCGGGGTGCTGGGTGCCGGCTTCGGCGGTTATTTCATGTACAGCTTATATCGTATTGAAGCGCGCCCGTTCTGGAATCACTGGTATACTGCGGCTAGCTTTTGTGCGACGGGGCTGATACTCGGTTCATTGTTGTTAGCGCTTATTGCATTAGTCTTTTCCAGTATGGCGGTCAGTCTCGGTGAAGTTTTGTTGAGTATGATTAGTATTGGTTTACTGTTTGAGCTGGCAGGGCTGAGTGCTCATGCAAGAAGTCTGCAGGCTAGCAGTAGTGAAGGCGCAGCATCGTTTTA
>JADFWF010000211.1 GCA_015222965.1 Pseudomonadota bacterium
ATGATAACGTCGACACCATACAGGCAGGCAATACCTGAGCATAAAGCGTTACAGAATATTTATAACTTACGTGAAAAACTTTTTCAGGTAGACCTGGCTGAACAGTTTTTACAGTGTATGGGGGTCTACCCAACAGGATCTCTTGTCGAGCTGTCATCTGGCGCGGTTGCTGCAGTATTATCTCAGAATGCAGAGCAGAAGATGAAGCCTAAAATTCTGATGCTGCTGGATGAGAAAAAACATCCGTTGAAAAAGAGCCGTGTTTTTGATCTGGTTAAGCAGAGTAAAACGCCATTATTTATCGCAAAAAGTCTTGAAAATACCGTCTATGGTGTAGATATCAAACAGGTTAAATTTTAAGGATTACCGAGAGAAAAAACCGGGTCAGAGAGTAATTAATTCTAATATTAGAAACAATTACTCTCTGACCCGGTTTTTTTGTGTAAATTGATTAACCCGTAAAGGTTAAATCAACAATATTAGCTCAGCAGGTATACCTTGCGGCAAACCGTCTAAGTATTTCCTGGGCATAGGGGGTATGTTTTGTGCAGACCGATTGTTTCAGTGCTTCCGCCTCGTGTGGTTTGAAGTAGCCGTGATTTCTGTAGGTATCGATTCGCAAGATGAATTCCTCGGCGTCGCCTTCCGGGTGGAACTGGGTGGCATAGACGTTCTCTCCAACACGGAACATCTGTACCGGGCAATTACTGCCTGCCATCAGTAATGTGGCACCTTGCGGTGTGGTATCGCAGGCTTCTTTGTGACCGAGCAGGACGTCTATTCGTTCTGGAAACCCCGCGAGCAACACATCCTGTTTTCCGGATTCGGTAATTTCCAGTGTCGCACAACCGACGGCTTCGCTGAATTTTGTTGAGATACTGGTGCCAAGGTAACTGCCCAGCAAGCCGTTACCGGAGCAGGCGCCAAGAAAGGGAAAGTCTGTGGTCACTACCTGTTCCAGCAATCTGCTGAAATCAGCCTCGATCTTTTTCTGGATGCTGGTTTTGCTGTCTTCGGGCGTGCTGATATCGAACGGGCTGCCGCCGACGATTATTGCGCAATAATCGTCGAGCGCCAAATCATTAGAAATGCCTGTGTTTTCGATGCGTATCCGGTATGTATCTTCAGCCTGCAATTGAGCATATTTCAGAAAACAGCGGTATTCACTGTCTGAGGTTGCATCTTCAGGCCGCAGTTGCAGGATTAGTACAGGTTTGTGTTTAGATTTTCTTTGGGCCATGTGCAGGGTTTTACCGGCAATTCTCCGCAAGCGGCATAAAGAACCCAGCGGAAAATTCGATGGCTGATGGCAAGTCGAAAATTTCACGCGTATCGGGTGATTCAGCGAGCCATTCGCGGGCAACCGTTTCGTTTGCCAGGAACATCATCTCCATGCAGAGTGAGGCGGCGCAGACGGTATCACTTTTGGCTGCACCCCAGTTGATGCCGAACCAGGCATCCAGTGTGCCGCCTGTGAACCCAGTGCCATCTTGTTCGATATGGATTTTTTCTTCGGTAACGCGGCATTGTGAATCGATCACGGTCGGCTTATCGAACATCGGGCTGACCGCAAGCGCATCCAGTGCGCACATGCAATGCGCTGTGACACCATTGATGTGGACCTTGTGCTCACGTTCTTCTGAGGTGAACGGGTAGGCACCCGCCGGATTGCCGGCATCATCCAGTACGATGAGTTTGCTGGCGACAACGTTATTCAGTGCCTGATCGGCGTCGTTGACCAGTTTAGCAACTTCGTCACGGGTGAGGGTACTTCCTCTTTCTGCATAGCTACTGAGCAGTTTGCAGTACAGTGAGGCATCATCATCGCTGAGTGATTTCAGGCCTGATTCCAGCGGGAGTATGGCGTTCAGCCGCTTTAATGCGGCGTTAACTTCTGTATTCATGTTGTATCCTCATATTATGTGACATCTATCGTGCGATAGGAGGCAGTATACTCATGTTATAAAAATATTAATTTGGTCTGTGTCAAAAACAAACCGGTTTAGATCAAAAAAACAAACTGGGTCAGATCACAGTTATCACTAATACTAGGGGACAATAATAGGGGACGGAGGGATTAAATATGAATAAACAGGGACAGACCACGGTTTTATATCTTACACATAGCACGCTGTCCCTGACTCAATTAAAGGTGTCGGTGTGATCTTACCGCGATAAAGCGAACCCCTTTTAACGTGAATAAATAATTATTCAAACTTTTTACTTTGTCTCACTGACATCTGATAATGATAATACCTTTGCCTTAGGGGTCGTATTGTCTGTATTTTGGTTTGGATAGTTACCATCACAAATGATGTCGATAAATCCACTATTCCCGGTAAAAGATTCCCACATCATTTGATAAATTTTCACACATGCGGCAGTGGGATTAGGGGCACGTTTTCGCACTTGATCTATGCGCCATTGAAGACGACGTAAATGCTGCTGGTTTTTCCAGGATGCGCAGGTAATCAATGCCTCGATGGCATCGAGGCGATATTGCTCAAAGGCCTCAGGATTCTGCCTGGCAAGCGCTACTGCCTCGTTAAAATCCAGCGTTGTTAATGATTTTTCCTGCATGGTGGTCAGTTGGCGGCTAGGTCGTCGTAGCGACGGGTACTGAATTTCTCTCCGAAGTGCGCATAAACTTCGTCAACGGTGCGCGGGGCACAGGTCTTGGGGTGGAAGATGTCATGGTTGCTGCTTGCCGCCCTGGGGAATAGTTCTACGGCATGCATGTCGGGACTTTGTTCCAGTGATTGCAAAAAAGTGATGGCCTCGTCGGCCCCCAGGAAGTGGGTCAGGTAGAGATCGGTCTGTGTGGGTTCACGATCGAATGAATCAGCAAGTATTTGCTGATTGTCACGTACCATTTCCGCAGCCATTATTGCCGACAAACGGGGATTCTTACGCAGCGCAAGCAGGTGCTGGTACATTGATTCGTCGCGAACCATGGGTCGCCGGCGTCCGTATAGAGTCTCGTAGTACTCGATGTTCGCTGCGTAATCGGCAACAAGACCATACTTTGCACCATGTCTATTGAGGGTATTCAGCCAGGTGTCGTGGGTAAACTGATATATACCGGTCGCTGACGAGGTCGCCGCCTCAATCGCGGGTTTGAAGTTGCTTTCAGTGGCGGCCAGCTTCATCAGGTATGAGAAGTTCACGCCGGTACGCACACTACTCAGACGGATGGCAGCAATGATGCCATGATCAATTCCGAACCTGGCGGCATCATTGTAGGCAAGGTTCGCATAGGTCGCTATGATGACAGCAAGTTCGGTATCCTTTAGCTGTTTGGCGGAATCCGGCAGGTACAGGGCGCGAAACTCTGCAATGGCCTGCCTGGTACGCAGTCCCTTGAAACCATCTGCTTCTCCAATGTCAAAGCCAAGTGTCAACAGGTTTTCCTGTTGTTCTTTTACCAGTGGATCAAAGGCGTAATAGCGTTTTTTGGCTTCTGGATCCGGCATTACCAACAACGGCCCCCATTGGTGCTGGGTCGCTTCTATTGCCCTGGCTAAACGGGTTTTCTCTTTGCCTGATCGTGGGGGCGGCTTCTTGTCGCTTGTGGAGTGGTGCTTACCGCGCACAATCTGCCCACTCTCCAGTACACTAATTGCAAACACCCCAGGCTGGTTGTCCTCTTTCATATTGCTCTGTGCGTCGTGAAAAACGCTGGCGGAGAGAAGGGATGCGAAAGCCAGAACGCCTACAGCAGCGACAGATGCGCGGCGCCACTGGCCTGTTGAGAGCTCTGCCGAGTTTGGCTTTGTCTGCGATAACTTGATGGCCAGCAGCTCTTTTTGAATATTGTCACGTTCAGCTTCTGCTTTTGCAAGTCGCAGATTCAGCAACTCGAGCTCTATCTTGTGTATTTCAATTTTGTTTTTCATTTCGGTTTAACCTTACTCATTTCATATGACAACATCCTTATTGGCGTGTTCACGTTGTCGAGTCCTTTGGGATCACCGACTGTCTTGACTGCTTCAGTCTTGATAACGCGTGACTTTATATAAGTACTTAAGCAAATAACGTACTAACTTTTTACCAGCCAATATATTTCAATTAGTTAAATGATTTTTCTAATATTATATTGAAGTAATTCTGTAAACTTATCTGTCGGTTGTATTGATTTCTTTACAGTTCTACAAAAATAAGAATAATAAGGGACGGAGGGAATAACTATTAATCAAGTAAAAACATGGGTATTACTTCGCGGCCTGACTCGTGAACATCGTCACTGGGAAGACTTTCCAGAAAAACTGCAGCAATGCTTTCCCGGTTCTCGAATCATTACACCCGATCTACCGGGTAATGGTGATCATGCAGACATAACAAGTTCCACCAGTATTCAGGATATGATGCTTTTTTTACGTAAAGACATCGCATCGACTTTAGCCAGTGGCCCTGTGCATATTATTGGTTTGTCTATGGGTGCTATGGTGGCGATAGAATGGATGAAATCTTACCCGCAGGAATGTGCCGCAAGTATATTGATTAATACCAGCCTCAAAGGAATAAGTCCTTTTTACCAGCGCTTACGGCCAAAAAATTATTACCGGATTTTGTATTCTCTGTTCACGAGTGATAACTCTCGCAGAGAAAAAACGGTATTACAGATGACCTCTAACCTTTACCCTGATACTGAACAGCTATTACAGCGCTGGGTATCATATGCTGAAGAAAATACGGTATTACCATCTAATGCATTACGCCAGTTGCTCGCGGCTAGCCGTTACAGTGCACCCAAACTAAAACCTGGTGTCCCGATATTATTACTGAGCAGCGAAAACGATAACCTGGTCAATTCGAAAAGCTCTTTGTCGCTCGCACAGAAGTGGTTATTGCCGATAGAAACTCACCCGCTTGCAGGTCATGATATCCCCCTTGATGATGGTGACTGGGTATGTCAAAAAATAGATCACTGGTTAAGCAATGACCCTGTCAGCTCCATCTGACTATTTAGAGGTATCCCTGGACATTTCACCCTGTGCCTGACCGGATCTTGATCTCTGTGAGTCAGCGTCATTGTACGGGTCTCTCTGCGGAGCGGGCGCACTGGAGCAGCTGGTGATTAACAGGGCTGTTAGTAATATCAAGATATTGGTTTTTACTATAGATGTCATTTGAATCTCCATTCGATTATTATGCTTTAGTCTAACAAACAATCATTTATCATTAAAACTATGACACAAAACAACTATGAACTGGCCGTTGAGCTTATCGATGCGGCGAACAATGAAGATACTAACCTGGAAAACAGTGATGGTGAGCAGTGGCCTAAAGAGATGCTGTATGCACATCGTATGTCTGACATGCAGCAGCGATATGCGCCGAATTGTGATGATGCGATGAAACTGGCGCTGCGTGCGCAACACATCCAGCGCTGGAAATATCCTCGCGACGAATACCCGATGGATCGTAAAGGTTATCACCTGTGGCGCACCAATCTTTATACATTCCACGCGGATACGGTTGCAGCCTTGCTGGTTAAAGCAGGTTACGAAGATGAATTCATCAACCGTGTGAAGCTTGCCGTTAGTAAGAAATCACTGAAGAGTAACCTGGATACTCAGTTGCTTGAAGATGTTTCTGCGCTGGTCTTTATCGAACACTATATGCTCGCGTTCGTGGAAAAACATCCCGAATACGACGAAGAGAAGTGGATATCAATCATACAGAGAACCTGGAATAAGATGACTGATAAGGCGCACGAATATGCGCTTTCTGGCAGCATCAAACTTCCGGAATCGCTGGTCCCGCTCATCCAGAAGGCTGTATCGAGTTAGAAATTAATCGAGTCTGTCCGCGTTGCTCGTGCCATTGATTATCGTGGAGATAGCAAGCCGTGTGATCTGCACCGGTTTACGTGGATACACCCGAACATAGTAATTCCCCGCCTCTTCGATAGTAAATGGGATGGCTAATCGCTGGTCACTGGTCTGGTAACAGTCCTCAACAACCAGGTCGAATGCTTCGGAAACAAGGTGGACTGTTACCTTTGCATCTTTTGCCAGATTCAATTCAAGATTGTAACCTCCGGGAGTGAAGGGGCCGACGGGAATGAAGTAGTTTCTTTCCAGCAGGGTCGACATCTTTTTCAGTATTTCACTGTTCCAGATCCTTTTTGCTGGGACTGGTGCCGGCATCGGGTAATAGGCGCAGTTTTCTTTCATGTGATTGAGTATGATGAACAACTCCTTTTGCAGCCACTTTTTTTCGGACGCCTGGCCATAGTGACGAATTATATGACTGGCTGAAACCTCGTAAGCTTCGCCAAACGTTAACCGTCCGCTGCATTGAGCTTCATGGCATTTTGCACAGATGGTATTGAAAATGATGACGGATTCCTTGAACGGTTCTTCTTCAACGGCTGATGCATTGTAAGGCAGCAGAAGCAGGCTGAACGCCCACGAAAACCTTGTTATATAAGGCAGAGCCATAGTTAAAACCTTGCTAAACAGGGTATGCGCCAATTTTTTTGTGATCATGTTTTTTAGTCCTTCCCGGCAATCCAATATCTTTCATTTACTCTGTATTCGGTCTTTCTCTGTTTAATGGTTGTACTGCTCGTGTTTCATCAAACCAGATGTATTCGTCAAACTGGCGTGGCAATGTTGCGTAAATATAATGTTTTATTAATTCAGCTTCCGGGTCGTATGTTGTGCCAACTGCACGCTGCAGCCGTTTTGCCAGCAGTTTTTTACGCGTTAGATCCTGAACCGGATTAGACGATACGGTGTTACGTAAGGGCAGCATGAAATTATCTGTTTTAACCTCGTGAAACAGACGTTCGTAACTATCTTTTTGAGAAGGCTGTAGCTGCATGACTTTCATCGGCGCTCCCCACCGGGTTGCTGCCGCCACCGTACCATGGTCGGTGCCGAAACCGATCAGGTAGGCGTTATCGCCGAAAGTTTCGCGAGCCAGTTGTCCAAGATTGATATCACCACGTGCACTCATATCTGTTGCACGGGCATCACCAATATGTGAATTATGTGCCCAGATGATAGCTTTCGATTTTTG
>JADFWF010000212.1 GCA_015222965.1 Pseudomonadota bacterium
GAGGCACAGAGAGCACAGAGGAAAATCATTTATTTTTGTCAATCGCGCCGTAGGCGCTTTAACAAAAATAAACTCTGTGCCTCTGTGGTGAAATGTTTTTGACCTTCTGCTTATAGTTTTCATAGGTCGGGTTAGCGTTAGCGTAATCCAACCTACAAACTGCTATCGACACAGAGGAGTAGTTTTAAGTTGTAAGTTTTAAGTAAAAACGTTCGCCCATGAATAACGTTGGTATTACAAACGCTTGTTTTGTTTTTTTGTTTCTTACTTATAACTTAAAACTTACAACTTAAAACTTCTCTTTCTAGCCATATGCAGAACTATGTTCCATAGGTGTCGGTGATTCCAGATGCCCTGGTTACATTATTGACGGACGTAATCAGATTAGCCCCAGTTTTTCTGCGACAAAATCCGCATCTTTATCGCCGCGTCCGGAAAGGTTGACCAGGATGGTCTGGTCTTCCGACATGGTCGCGGCCGTACGCATGGCGTATGCGATAGCGTGGGCACTTTCTAATGCAGGGATGATGCCTTCCAGACGCGACATTACCATGAAGGCATCGAGACATTCCTGGTCATCGGCAGTTTCATATTGCACACGTTCTATATCTTTGAGGTAACAATGCTGCGGCCCGACACCGGGGTAGTCCAGCCCTGAAGCGATAGAATAAACCGGTAGCGGATTACCTTCATCATCCTGCAGGTTATAGCATTCGAAACCGTGGAGTGAGCCTTTGCTTCCCAGTGTGAGGGTGGCGGCGTGTTCATCGGTATCCAGTCCTTTGCCGGCCGGTTCTACGCCGACCAGTTTTACCTCTTCATCATCAAGGAAAGCGGTGAACAGACCGATGGCATTCGAGCCGCCACCGACACAGGCAGTGACGATGTCGGGCAGTTTTCCCTGTTTTTCCAGAAATTGTTCACGTGCTTCGCGGCCGACGATGCTCTGGAAATCACGGACCATCTTGGGGAAGGGGTGAGGCCCGACCACGGAGCCGATGGCGTAGAAATAGTGAACAGGGTCTTTCAGATATTCTTCGAAGGCGCTATCGACTGCGTCTTTAAGGGTTCGGGTGCCGCGCGAGACCGGTACCAGCTTGCAGCCGAGGATCTTCATCTTGGTGACATTCGGGTGTTCTTTTTCGATATCGATCTCGCCCATATGGATCTCACAGTCGATGCCGACCAGGGCGCAGGCGGTAGCCAGTGCTACGCCATGCTGACCGGCGCCGGTTTCAGCCAGTACTTTGGTCTTGCCCATGTATTTCGCCAGTAACGCTTCTCCCAGGCAGTGATTGATCTTATGCGCCCCGGTATGGTTAAGGTCTTCACGCTTGAAAAAGATGCGTGCGCCGCCACATTTTTCTGTCAGCCGGCTGGCGAAATACACCGGGCTTGGTCGGCCGGTATAGTCAGTGTTAAGTGAGTCCAGCTCACGTTGAAACGTTTCTGTCTGACGCACTTTCTCGTATGCGTCATTGATATCATCCATGATTTTAATCAGTTCAGGCGGTATTATCTGGCCGCCGTATTCACCGAAATAGCCTTTATCATCTGGCATAGGTGCAAAATCTATGGACATCGTCGTCTCCTGTTCTGGTTGTATGTGAGGGGAAAGTTCTTTAATTGCTGCCGATAGCATCGGAAAGCTCATCGGCCTTGATATTATAAAGATACACGGCTTTTAACAAATTAAACAATAAAAAGGCCTGGGCACAAGCGAGCAGGAGCGCAGCAGGGTAATAGAACCATGTCGGGAAAACAGTTGCCAGCACCAGCAGGATCAAACTGAGCAGGTGAAAACGGAATTGCCATAGACCGGCCGCTTCGGGAATGATCTTGCGTATATGCGGTACCTTTACCTGAGACTCTCTCCTGTCCATGGTACGTAAATTTTTATTCTGAACACTCAGGTGAAGCCAGATGATGAAGGGTAAAATCTTGTACATCATGCCATTGATGGTGGTCATGGCAAAACCGTGAATCATCAGAACCGGTAATAAGAATACCGGCAGTTCCTTATCGAACAGGGTAGACAGTGCCCATAGTGAAGTCATCAATATCAGGCTGCTCATGGCGAGTTGCCAGAATTTCATCGTGGTATCCGGTAACTGGCGAAGGCGTTTATGCAGTATCCACAAGGTAGTCGTGGCGAATATCAGTAAACAACAGGCGAGTATGGCGCTGCTTATAGCGGTAATCGTTGATGGTTCGATCATTCCTGCCAACGGCCTGATCGCATCCATGCTCATGATAGCTTCCACGCTCAGGCCGGATACGGCGATAAGTATGATCCATCCTATCCATCGCCGATGCATGGCAGGGTATTCGCTGGTGATCTGAAACATCGGAATCACCTGGTAGGCGACTGCGATAATAAGGATCAGTACCCAGCCCAGCAGTCCCCAGCTCAGGTGAAAATCAGTTAGTGAATGGCTGAACGTTTCCGTCTGTCCACCATAACCGAGCGCGAGATAGATGCCGAGGCTGACGGTAATGAGCAAAGCCAGCAATGCCATCAGCATCATGCTGCGGGTCGCGTGTCGGTTGGCTGAGCGCAATAGGCGTTCTATAGCCACTGCGATGAAAATATAGAAAGAAAACCCGAGGAGAGCGCTGGCAACGATAAACAGCTGGTCTATCTGCAGCAGCCAGGCCATACCCAGACTTAAGGTGCCGAGAAAAAGCGGTGTGTGGATAACGCTGCTGAAGAGTACAGGCTGTGGAATAATTATGCCCATCAGTACCGGTATGAGCTGCATCATCGCTCCCAGCATGCTCATGGCGAGAAAACCCAGGGTCAGAAAATGTATGACCGCCAGTATCTCCGGCGTCCAGCGGTGAGTGATGATCTCCGGGCCATGCCAGAGCAGTACCAGTGCCGCTAGCAGGCCGAACAGCGGAGCACTGACCAGAAATCGTGCAGGTACTGAAAAGGGAGGGGATTGCTGTAGTGAAAGGTCTGCGCGCATGCTTATCGATGGTTGGTGTTGGTGGTTAAGGCAGTTCACCAACGATAGCACGAACCGTCGAGCCGGCAACAGTATCGTCACTGCGCCAGATGAAGACTTCGACAGCAGAGGTAAAACCTTCGCGCTGATAGTGACTGAAGTTTTCACCGAGTTCGCCAAACAGCATGCAAGGCTCGCGTCGATGTAACATGCGTACATACTGCCCGGGCTTTAATTGTTCAGCCGCCTCAAGTGTCAGCACCAGTGGTTCCGGCGGCTCAAGATCGCTGACATCCAGCAGGATTTCAGATGATGTATTGTCTGACACTGATATTATCTCTGATCGATCTTTCTTTCAGGATCATACTTTGTCGGCCTGCTCCACAGCTGTCCATGCCTCAAACTTGTCTTGCCATTGGTCGACATCTTCCGCCAGCCGCTGATCCATCATGCTATAAAGAATCTGTTCCTCTTTCATATTATGCTGCTGCATCAATATCAGCAGTGTCTCTGCAACCCCAAGATACTCGTCACTGTCCTGCTGTTCCATCGCCTCCTTCATCTCGGTAAACAGCGTTCTCATCTGATCGTGCTCCATACGCATCATCTCGGTAGGGCCGGTGAGTACGCCGGTCTCCCGCTCGAAAGCAGGGAACAGAGTCTGTTCTTCGATATCCAGGTGGCGCTCCATCGCATGGATAAATTCATCCAGCGCGTGAGTAGCTGCCTCCCAGTCGTTGCTGGCAGCGGCAGACTCAGCTTTTGCAAAAAAAAGATCACAGTTACGGTGATCCTGTGCCATAAATTGTCTGATCTTCATCTCATAATATCCGGTAAATTACTGGCTGAGGTACTCGATGACTAACTGAATACCCAGTCTCATAATCATAACGATAAGAGATGGGATGAGTGATGATTTATATCAAAGGATGGTTAAGCTAGTGATGATTGGTCTTCATGAAACTATGTCAGTCGCTAAGAAAGACTGATATAGCAAATACCAATAATGTTAATGGTACAACGGTGATTAATGCACTGTATCAAACATTGACTAAAATATGGTTACAGGAAAGAATCTAGTTCAGATTTGTTATAGCAGCCTGGTAATGGCCGATCAAAAGTTAAAAGATTTCCATTCAGGAACGTGATCGCAGGCACCTGGTACCATGGGTTTTTTGCAAGATACAACTAATTATTAGTGCTCTTTTTCGGATAGTTGAGGTCAAGTATGTCACTAAACTTCATAGGTTTCGCATAATAGTAGCCTTGAAACGTGTCACAGTTATAGTCGCATAAGATCTCCACCTGATCCTTGCGCTCAACCCCTTCAGCGATAACGCTAATATTTAATCCATGAGCCATAACTATGATCGCCTGAACAATCGCCGCATCTTCAGTACCCGTTGGCAGGCCTGAAATAAAGGATCTATCAATTTTAAGCTTACTGACGGGGAAACTTTTGAGATAATTCATAGATGAAAAACCGGTGCCAAAGTCATCGATGGCAATGTGGATGCCTAGCGCTCTTAATTGGCTTATCTTCTGGACCACAAGTTCACTATCATTCATGAGAACGCTTTCTGTTAATTCGATTTCCAGAGATTCAGGCTTTAATCCGGATGCTTTCAAGGCGCAGGTGATGTTATCTATGAAAGTATGTTCGCGGATTTGCACCGCTGAAATGTTGATAGCGATCGTTATATCATGCAATCCGGATTCTATTAACTGTTTACCTTGCTGGCATGCAGTATCAATCAGCCATTTTCCAAGTGGTAAGATCAAGCCTGTTTCTTCTGCTATTGGTATAAAGTCATTTGGCAATATGATACCTTTCTCAGGGTGATTCCACCTCATTAGTGCCTCTACCCCGGTAAGTGAACCATCTGCCGGGTTTACCTGTGGCTGGTAATACAGTTCCATATGATCTTCTTTGATAGCATGCCTTAGATCGGATTCTAACTGGTATTTGTGACTGTGTAGTTCATTCATCTCCTGGTCAAAATACTGGAAGCTATTTTTACCTCGGATCTTGGCTTCATACATTGCCATATCTGCTTTGATTAAAAGTTCATCAGCCGTAATCGCATCATCAGGGCATATACTTATACCTATGCTGACCCCGATAAAAAAGTTCTTTCCATCAAAAATAAAAGGGTTAGATAGAGACTCAATGCACTTATTAGTGATGATAGAAACAGCGTTGATATCGTTCATATTTTCAATGATAATGGCGAACTCATCACCACCAATACGATAGATGTAATCATTCTGGCGTAATACATTGGATAAGCGTGAAGATGCCTGTTTTAGTAAAAGGTCACCTGTCGCGTGTCCGGCTGTATCATTAACTGTTTTAAAATTATCCAGATCAAGAAACAGCAGTACCATCTTCTGTTTTGTTGTAATGGCACGTTCAACAGCATCGTCGAGTTGTTTATGAAATGAATGCCGATTGGGTAAGTTTGTGGTGACGTCATAGTAGGCTAATTTATCCAGGTGTTCCTCTGCCCTATACCTCTCGGAGAGTTCATGTGCAAGTTTCTCGTCATTCGACTGAATATGCGCTAACATTTTATTGAATCCCTGAGAAAGGACACCGATCTCGTCATCATTAGTATTGTCTACCCGGATACTATAATCATTGTCTTTTGTGACAGAGATCATGAGTTCAGTGAGTTTCTTTAAAGGGTATGTGATGCTTTTTCTGAGTTGTAGCAGCAGGAGTGTTGCAATAGCAAGGCCGAGTAGTGCGACGCTTGCGGTATAGACGAGATAGTTGAGAATGTCGTCATATAAATTTGATATATCGGCCTGGAGAAACAAACTGCCAATTGGCCTGTCTTCAAAATTGATAGTTTGAGTTATATGAATTTTATCATCCAGCACAGTACTGCCTTGATGTTGATGTGCTTTCGTTATTTTCGTGCCATCAAACACATCGAGCTTACCTGCAGCCTTCGCATCGACAGTATTATCATCTTTTATGTAGCTGGCAAATATGTCACCTGCTTCATTATAAATAATCGCAGTTAGCACATTTGGAGACGCGGAAAATGCCTGCAAGACTTTTTCCGCGCCATCTCTGTCATTAAATACCAGTGCCGCCGTCGTGTTACGGCCGACCATTTTTGTCTGCACCTCTAATGATCCCATGATGAAATCACGTTTGCTTATGTACTCACCTGCCACTGCCATGATGACGGCAAATAACAAGGCGACTGATGTTACTGACAGGTTGATTACGATAAGTTTATTCTGTATCGATAACCTGCTTAGAAATTTATTAGTGTGTGTAAATCCCACGGCTTAAATAACCTCTTTTGCTAGTGATAACAGTTGTGAGCTTATCTTGAGATCGGATGCCTGTATTGCAGTGTTGTTAATCTTGAAGCCGATCTTGTTATCTTCGATTATCAGGCCAATCATAACGCCAAAACTAACGACGTTGTCAGCATCAGCTATTGTTAATATGTTGCCTCCTTTTATCTTGTTGAGCGCCCGCTCAAAAAGGTGCCGCTCTGGTGGGATTATGTTTAAAAAAACGATGTTGCATGATTTAACCTCATCGATTAACCGTGTGCGTACAACTTTTATCGTTTTATTATTTATTTTCTTCCCGTTCAGGTCGTCAGCATGAAAGCCAAAAGGGTCTTTTCCGAAAATGCAAATTCTAAGCTCATTGTTATCATCGGGCCATTGCGTAAACCTTGCAAAGTTATAGATAAAGGAAGCCTTTATCTTATATTCAGGTACATCGCTGGCGAACGATAACGTTGGCATCTGTAATGCCAATGTGACGAGTAGCAACCTAATTGTATCTCTATACGAGTGCAATCTTTCTGACCTTATCTCTACGCTGGTACGATGAATTAAAAAGTATATGTCGCTTTAACACGGAAGTTTCTTCCGTCCTGCACGATGCTGCTTTGTACATGCTCTTCTGATGCGGGGTCCGCATATAGTTTGTCAAAAATATTGTAAACGGTGGCAGACAGAACCAGTCGGTCATAAACCTTCTGACTTGACAGGGTTAAATTAGTAATGCTGTAGCCTCCAACTGTGTCCCCTTTAGGCGTGGTGCGACTACTCATATATTGGAACTCGACACCTGCATCTGCTTTTTTCTGAAAGATGGGTGATGTCAGGTTAAATTTAACCATGTTCTCTGGAGAATTAGTCAGGTTCTCACCAGTGCTTTCAAATTTTGCATCTACATAACTGTAGCTGGTCCGTAGTCTCAGACCTGTCCCGGTAACATATTCAGCTTCAATATCGGTGCCATTGGCGCTGACCTTGTCGAGATTGTCGTAAAAGACATTACCGATAGCGTCACTGTTTAAACCGATCAGGTTTGTCGTGTTATTCGAGTATATTGATACTGTTAATTTGAAATTGTTACTAATGTAATGTTCTACATCGAATTCATAGGTTTCGATCTCTTCCGGCTCCAGGTTCATACTTGGTAAATATCCAAGCGCCGTACCGTAGTACATCTCATACGCATTGGCATTGCGATAGGCGGTGCCATAGATCAGTTTTAAAGTTGTCTCCGGCTGCATTGAATAAATGAGAGCCAGGCGGGGGTTGACGATGTTTCTTTCATTATTGCCGGATTCACCATAGCTGTTATGATCGTATCGTATGCCGGCATTTAATATGAATTTCTTAGATAAACGGATCTCATCCTGTATGTATAAACCGTATGTTTTACTGCTACGTGTATCATCGAGATAGCTAACAAATGGATCAACGTCAAAATTAGCCTGGTACTGTTCAGTGTTGTTCTGATATTCGAGGCCTATTATGATCCTTTGTCTGTCGAGATATGTGGTTTCATATCGCAGGTCCATAATCCACCAATCACCAAGCGTTTCATCCCGGTTAACTGTTAATGGCGGATAGTCATAGATGAAGTCCCCGCTGTATTCATATCGGCCCAGAGACAAACTGCCATAGACCTGCGATTCATTATCGATGAACGTATCATAGGTCAGTGATGCGCGGCTTACCGTGTCGATAGTCTCGCTGGGCGACATGTTAAATTCCTGACCATAAGACGCTGTTGGAATTCCTTTTGTGCTTTCGTTATATGCTGCTTCAAATCCCCAGTCCTTGTAGTTTAATTTAACGAACAGATTTTGTGCTTCGTGATAATCAAGCCCTTCAGCAATACCGTTGTTTGTAGCTGGATCATCAAATTCGGGAAAGTAAATATCGGCGCCGTCACTCTTATATGCAGACACTGATACCAGTGCTTCTATATCATTACTGAATGTTTTTCCAGCAGTGACACGTGCTCTTCGGCTGTTTTCACTTCCATAATCAACGGAAGCCTGTAAGCCATCAATTTCGCCAGCACTCTTCGTGATGATGTTGATGACACCAAAAAAAGCATTGGCACCGTAAATGGCTGAGCCCGGTCCGGAGGAAAACTCTACGCGTTTTATAAGATCGACGTTGACGATACCATCATAATCAGTGCCGAAGCTGTCATATATATTTTCGTTGACTCTTTGACCATCGAGCAGCAGCAGTATGCGGGTATTGTAATCACCTGCAAGGCCAAAACCACGCACACCAAGATAGCTATAGTTACGATCATTAGTCGTATATAAGCCTGGAATGCTGTTGAGGATATCATTCAGTGTTCTATAGCCATATTCTCTGATGGCATCGGAATCGATGACGGTTACCCTGGAGGGAGCCTCACTTGATTTCTGA
>JADFWF010000213.1 GCA_015222965.1 Pseudomonadota bacterium
CCACCCGCAAATACAAACTGATTAAAGTGATCGAAATAATATTTTTGATCGAGTAATTTATGCAAAAATCCCAGTTTGTTCTGCGCTGCTTCAGCAATCGAAGGCTTCTTCATGTAAATGTACCAGGCAGAAAATACGCCGGCAGCTGCTAAATAAACTGCTGGTCCGCTAAAGCCATGTAGTACAAATGAAAACTCACCATGATAAAACTCTTTCATTGCACCAACCACATCGTGTTCACGCAGTGTTAACAAAACATTATCGAAGTAAGATCCAAACACCACGCTATCAACCGTCAGCCAGCCAATAATCGCCGATGGAATAGCCAGTAGTACGAGTGGCACCCAGACGACTGCAGGTGGTTCATGTAAATGATCTTTTGTGTGTTGATCCATACGTTCTTCACCATGAAATACCAGGAAGAACAGACGGAAAGAATAAAAAGCGGTAACGAATACACCCAGCAGAACCATCACATAAGCAAAGCCGGCTCCGGGTAAGCTGGAGTGATGAACCGCTTCGATGATGGCATCTTTGGAAAAATAACCGGAAGACCCGGGAAACCCAATTAATGCCAGAGAACCAATTAATGTAACCCAGTAAGTAATAGGCAGATATTTTTTCAAACCACCCATCTTGCGTATATCCTGCTCATGATGCATGGCAATAATGACTGCCCCAGCGGCGAGGAATAACAGGGCTTTAAAGAATGCATGCGTCATCAGGTGAAAAATAGCGACCGAGTAAGCCGATGCACCCAAAGCAACCGTCATGTAACCCAGTTGAGAAAGCGTGGAATAGGCAATAACACGTTTAATGTCGTTTTGAACGATACCGATCAGTCCCATGAAAAAGGCAGTAATGGCACCGATAATCATGACAAATGATAAAGCGACTTCAGACAGCTCAAATAAAGGTGACATTCTGGATACCATGAAGATACCCGCTGTAACCATGGTTGCCGCATGGATCAATGCAGAGATAGGAGTAGGACCTTCCATCGAATCAGGCAGCCAGACGTGTAAAGGAACCTGAGCCGATTTCCCCATTGCTCCGATAAATAACAGGATACAGGCTACGGTAATGACCGACCAGGGCTCTCCGTCGAAAATTTCTATGGTGCTGGAAGATAATACATCGGCCTTATTGAACACTTCGTAGTAATCCAGTGACCCGGTAAACATCAGTATGCAGGCAATGCCTAACAGGAAACCAAAGTCACCCACGCGATTAACCAGGAATGCTTTCATATTAGCAAAGATTGCAGTTTCCTTTTTATACCAGAAACCAATCAACAGATAAGAAACCAGTCCTACTGCTTCCCAGCCAAAGAATAACTGCAAAAAGTTATTCGACATAACCAGCATCAACATGGAAAAAGTAAACAGAGAAATATAACTGAAGAAACGCTGATAACCGGGATCTTCACTCATGTAACCAATAGTATAAATATGTACCATCAACGACACAGCAGTAACCACAGTCATCATTAATGCCGTCAGGCTATCGATCAGAAAACCGACTTCAAACTTTATACCGTCGCTCACCATCCAGGTATAAACCGACTGGTTATAAATTGCAGCGCCATCGATCACCACGTCTTTCAATACGATCAACGATAAAATAAAGGAGGTCGCAACGCCTAAAGAAGTCACCCAGTGTGATGCAGTGCGACCAATCTGTTTGCCAAATAGACCGGCAATGATTGCTCCAAACAGTGACGCCAGAGGAATAGCGAGATATAAAGTTTCCATATCCAGTCTACCCCTTCATCTCGTTAATATCGGCCATATTGATCGACTGCCTGTTTCTAAATAACACAATCAAAATCGCCAGACCGATGGCCGCTTCGGCAGCAGCAACCGTAAGAATAAAAAATACAAATACCTGTCCCGCCAGATCATTTAGAAAATGCGAGAAAGCTATAAAATTTAAGTTAACTGCTAACAGCATGAGTTCGATAGACATCATTAATACAATCAGGTTTTTCCGATTAATAATGATGCCGGCAATACTGATGCTGAACAAAATGGCAGCAAGAACCAGATAATGATTTAACGCAATGGCCATTATTTTTCTGCCTCCATCTTGATGATGCGCAGGCGATCCTGCTTTTGAACTTTCATCTGTTCAGATGGGTTCTGATAACGTGTGCCCGGTCTGCGACGTAAAGTCAGCGAAATGGCAGCAATAATCGCCACCAGTAAGATGACTGCAGCAATTTCAAATGCAAACACATATTCTGTGTAAAGAACCTTACCCAGTTCTTTGGTATTCGAATACTCTGCGGTTTTAGCGACTGGTGCAGCCATCGATTCCAGTGAGAATTGATCTCCAGAAACCACGTAATAAATCAGACCGAACATGACCAGTGCCAGAGCGATGCCTACCGGTAAAAATTTAATAAAGCCTTCTCTTAAACGCGCGATGTTAATATCAAGCATCATCACCACGAACAGGAATAACACCATGACCGCGCCGACATACACCAGCACCAGGCTGATCGCGAGAAATTCAGCTTCCAGTAACATCCAGATAAATGCACTGGTGAAAAATGTTAATACCAGAAATAAGGCAGCATGCACCGGGTTTCTAACCGTGACGACCGAAGCCGCAGAGATAACGGTCAGGAATGCAAAAAAGTAGAAAATTAATGATTCAAGCATAATAATTCCTGGTTACCCGGCCTATCGATAAGGTGCGTCAGCAGATTTATCTGCCGCAAGTTGAGCTTCATAACGATCACCGATTTCCAGTAACTTTTCTTTGGTCATAATATTTTCACCACGGTTTTCAAAATGATATTCGAAAACATTGGTTTCAACGATGGAATCTACCGGACAGGCTTCTTCACAAAATCCGCAATAGATGCACTTAAACAGGTC
>JADFWF010000214.1 GCA_015222965.1 Pseudomonadota bacterium
AAAATCCTCATCGGCTGTTTACGTGACGGCAAACACATAAAAGTTTGTGTCTACGATACCGGGCCGGGCATCTCTGAAGTTCATCAACAGCGTATCTTTGAAGACTTCTATCGTATTACCGGTAATGTCGATGGTGCCGGGCTCGGCCTGGGCATCGCATTGCGCTTCTCACATCTTCTCGGCCATAAGATACATGTCGAATCGAACGATGGTAAAGGCAGCCTGTTTTCACTCTACCTGCCACTACGTGAAAAGCAGACAACAGAAAAAAGCAAACAGAAAACTACAGACATCACTTCGGGGCTGGAGAATCTTAATATCTTCTACGTCGATGATGAAGAAAACAATATCGATGCACTGGGTGCCCTGATCGACAGCTGGGGCTGTGTTCTCGCTAGCGCGACCGACGCCGAATCAGCTATACGTTACGCCAGTGATAATAAAGCGCCAGATGTTCTGTTGATGGATTATCAACTCGATAATGAGATCGATGGTTTACAGCTTGCTGATACCTTACGTGAAACCTGGAAAGAGGTGCCCGTCTGTATCGTATCTGCCGCCGCTGAAGAAGATCTGTCAAAACGCGCCAACGAACAAGGTTTTGATTTTCTGCGCAAGCCTGTTAAACCTGGAAAACTCAGAGCCTTACTGGAAAGATACTTACAGCGCTAAACGCGCTACGTTAAATCGCCCATACATACCGGGACCCAGAGACTAAGCTGATTTAACCTCATTCAGTGACATCTTGCCCAGCATGATAACGGCCTGTGTACGATTGCTAATACCCAGTTTCCGAAACAACACTGTTATATGTGCTTTCACCGTGGCCTCGGTTATCCCCATCTCGTAACCGATCTGCTTGTTCAACCAGCCTTCACGCAAATAACACAGGACACGATACTGCTGCGGTGTCAGCGTGGCTATCTTTGCAGCAAGATCTTTCTCTTCATCATCAACCGGCGTTAATCGATTACGAAAATCTTCGGGCACCCAACGGCCACCGTCGAGCATAGTACGTATCGCTTCGTGAATCAGTTGCGGCGAACACGATTTAGGAATATAACCGCTCGCCCCATGGCCCATGGCACGATTGATGGTATCACCTTCTTCGTCAGCAGAGATTATCGCCACAGGTATGCTGGGGAATTTCTCACGTACCATGATCAGTCCAAACAGGTCCTGGCTTCCCGGCATACGCAGATCAAGCAATAATAAATCAGTCTCATGCTTATGCTCGAGCGCATTGATCGTGCTGTCGAGATCTATCGACTCACCGACGATGGAATCCGGGTAATGTCGCTTGATAACTTCAAGTATGGCATTGCGAAATAAAGGGTGGTCATCCGCCACATGAAACTGGTACATATTAACTTCTCACTAAATCAACGTGTCAATTTGTCTAACCTTAGCAATTCTACTGACAAATACCCATCAATATCATTTGCAGGCGCATCGTTACTCATCCCATTTCCTCAAGCGTCATCCTCACACGATTAATAGCTGAGAGAATTAGACCATTTTACGCGCCATTCCCAATTACGACTTTAGTAGAACATAGACTAATATCTAATAGCGTTACAACTCAGTTAGGAGGAATCTTTACGGACTATAAATTTGAGGAGTTTCGTTAATGACACCTTTCACAAAAAAAATAAATTTGAAGTTGCTTACTCGCATCGACATATCTTCCAGTATCAAAGTCGCCTGCACAGCAGCCGCAATAGCAACCGCACCGATAACTGCTTCTGCTTACTCATTTAAAGACAGTAGTGGCAATGTCGATTTTACAGTTGGCGGTTATGCAAAATTGAGCGCCATCTATTCTGATACAGACAGCGGAAAAATAACCAACGAACTCGGACGCAACATCTATCTGCCGTCAGCCACACCTGTCGGAGCGGGTGATTCTCACCAGGTGCTTGATCTGACCGCGCGCGAGTCTCGTATCAACTTTAAAGCAAAAACAGAACAGGGCGGCCACAAGATGGGCATGGTTCTGGAAATGGACTTTCTGGGAACAACCAATGGCAACGAAGTCGTCAGCAATAGCTATTCACCCCGCATGCGCCACTTCTTCTTTACCTTTGACAACTGGCTGTTCGGTCAGACCTGGTCAACTTTCATGGACACAGGTGCTTTAGCTGAAGCCGTCGACTTCCTGGCTTCTCCTGAAGGCATCGTCTTTATCCGCCAGGCCCAGGTACGTTACAGCAGTGGCGATTTCCAGGTCGCTCTGGAAAACCCTGAAAGTTTTGTGTCAGGTTCAAACGATCGTGACGTCAACACTCTCCCTGATTTAACTGCCAACTACAAATTAAAAGGCGGCTGGGGTCACATGCGGTTGAATGGCCTGTTACGCCTGATAGAAGTTGACGACCCAGGGGTACAGGAATCAGAAGCCGGTTACGGTGTTGGTGTTTCTGGAAAAATTAAAGTCGGCTCAACTGACGATATCCGTTTCTCTGCAAATTACGGAGACGGTATGGGCCGTTACACAAGTTTAGGTCTCGTTAAAGACGGCATCCTTATCAACGGCAAAATTGAAACGGTTAAATCAGTAGCTGCGACTGCTGCATATCATCACGCCTGGAATGCCAAATCAAGATCGAACCTTATCTTCAGTATGGCAGATATAGATAATCCAACAGGCGCTGCCGGTACAGAAAACAAAAGCAGCAGCAGCATCCAGATAAACTATCTCTACTCGCCTGTTAAACAGGTTTCATACGGCATCATGTACCTGGCTGGTGAACGTGAAACTGAAAATGGTGATGACGGTAAACTTAGCCGCATACAGGCTACCGCAAAATATTCTTTCTAAGGTAGACGATAGACTATTAACTCTATGCGGAAATCAGACCTTTAAGTAGACATGATTCTCGCGCTTGGTGATGAGTACGCCCAGGCCAATCGGAAACAGGAAATCCGACGCCGACGGCAACATAATTAGAATACAGTTTATAACTAAACTGTCCTTCTAAATAAAAAAAGCTATACACTCCGTTAAGCAGGGAGGGTTCCCTCCCTGCTTCTTTTATCATAGAAGCAACTAGCAGTTTGTACCGTTGCAGAGAACCATTAACTTTTCGATAGCCTCCTGAATCAGAAAAACTAGCGATTCAGACATATGAGCCAGTTCGTTAAAAACTACCATCGCCATTTTGGCAAGTTATCACCTGAAATATTGAAGGTCCGATAAGGACGGAATTTTTCCCTGATAAGACTATTTTCTCAAGGTCTGCTATGTGGGGAAACAGGAAAATATTAGTTAGTGCAGTAATATCCGCTCAGGAGCGATAGCGGAAACACAATTTGAATTATTGAAGGTCCATTACACTTATTTATTTCAAAAGCGAAACAACATTATGAATAATTTTTTCGGTTGTTTCGCTGCCTTCTGAAATCCGTTGCCTTATCTCATCCATAGAAACCAGGCCAGGGTCTTCATTCTCGCTACCACTCTTACCGGCCGCCCAGTTGACTACCAGCGATAAGGTGGTGTATTTCATTTCTAATTCACGGGCAAACGCTGCTTCAGGCATGGCGGTCATACCGACGATGTCGCAGCCATCGCGCTCCATACGTTTTATTTCAGCGACTGTTTCCAGTCGGGGACCCTGCGTTACACCGTAGGTCGCTATCGTTTCATAATCACAGGACGCCATTTCAATCGCCCGGGAAAGTTCCTTACTCAAGAGTTCATCAAACGGATAGCTGAAATCGATGTGCTGTACTTCTTTGTCGTTGCTGTCATTGTATGTCTGCATACGACCATGGGTGTAATCGATGATCTGATCCGGCACTACCCATTTCATCGGTGACATTTTTTCGGTAATACCACCTACTGCGGTGATAGAGATGATATGAGTTATATCCAGTATCTTCAAAACAAACATATTCGCTTTGTAGTTGATCTGGTGCGGTGCTATATGGTGAGAGACACCATGGCGATTAAAGTAAACCACATCGAGCCCATCTATTTCTCCACTGGTAAAGTTATCGGATGGAAGACCGAAGGGCGTTTTTATACGCTCTTCAGTAATATTCTCGAGACTTTTGATTTCTTTTAATAAGCTTCCGCCAATGATTGCCAGTTTCACGTTTTAGTTTCCTTGATGATCATGAGAATCCAGAACTTCATCTATTCTTCTAACGCATAAATAGAATCAAGTTGCCGATATTTTCCGTCATAGTCCATACCAAATCCAAATACGTATCTGTCATCGACATTTAACGCAATATTATCTGTCAGTTTTTCGTCGACGCAGCGGCCATGATTTTTTCTTAATAAAACGGCTGAGATGATTTTACTGGCTCCCTGTAATTCACAATACTGAACGATGGACTGAAGCGTCTGGCCTTCATCCAGGATATCATCAAGGATAAGTACCGTACGTTCAGTCAATGAGGTAACGGGGTAAGCTTTCCATGTCAGGTCACCACCCGAAGTTTTGTTGTCATATCTAGTGGCATGAATATAATCGATTTCCAGCATGCATTGCAGTCTGGGAATAAGATGACCAGAGAATATTAATCCGCCCTGCATCACACATAAGACGACCGGCGTTTCGTCCTTTAATTGCTGATTAAGCTTATCTGCCAGCCTCTCGAGAGCGCTGTTTATTTCAGTATTATCAAATACCAGTGTGCAGTTGTCAGGTAACATACGATACTTACGGGGCTAATATCTATTAATTTATCTTAATAGGTAAACGTTACAGTGTTTTCATCCATCGCCTCATTGATGACATAGGCCGCACCGACTCTTTCTTCAACCTCTTCGATCATGTCTTCACCCGCCATTTCTAACGATGTATTACAGGCCTTGAAAGCGACTCCGGCCTGGTGAGCCTCTTTTATGATGTCATGAATAGTACGATGCGATTCCAGATTAACTTCAGCTTTTTCAGCATTATCACCAATGGCGAGTTGCCCTGAAAGTCCGGTAAACACCACTTCCACATCGTGTGACAAAGCCGCCGCAACCGTCGCCTGAAATAAAGGTGCGTAACAGCTACTCGGCTGTGCCGGATCGGAATTTGACATAATAATTAACAGTTTTTTCTTAATCATAAGCTTTTCATGTATTAAAGGTAATATGGGATATTGTCATTCTGAACGATAGTGAAGAATCTTGAAATTGGGAGGTTAAGATCTTTCACTATCGTTCAAGATGACAGCGATTAATAAAGTTTCTGTATTTGATTTTTCACTTTTCATTATACATTTTTCATTGCTTTTCAGACGTCCATCTCCAGTTCAGGTGAATCATTCAACGCAACGATCTGCGCAGAAACCTGTTGCCAGTGCTCATTCTGCTTTAGTTGCGACCAGCTAATGTCATGCTCACCATGCATTCTAACCAATCGCAGCTGTGATGTCGGGTTTGAATAACCCTTAATATACTCGGCCGCTTCGATCGCACCGTCCAGGTGGTTACACACCAGCGCCATATCACAACCTGCTGTTAGAGCGGCATCAGCCCGTTCGCCAAAACCGCCGGCAATTCCGGCCGCTTCCATCGACAGGTCATCACTGAAGATAACACCCTGAAAACCGAATCGCTGGCGTAATATATTCTCAATCCAGAACGATGAATAACCCGCCGGTTTTTCGTCGACCTTATCGTAGATGACGTGTGCCGGCATGATCGCTGCCAGCTTATTTTCTATCATATTTTCAAAGGGCATGATGTCACTGCGTAATAATTCTTCAAGCTCACGGTGATCGACCGGCATTGCGACATGTGAATCTTCTACCACACCGCCGTGCCCCGGGAAGTGCTTGCCAACCGCCTGCATACCCGCTTTATTCATACCATGCATAAAGGCATATGCCAAAGTTGAGACAGTGGCCGGCTTGCTATCAAATGCGCGGTCGCCTATGACACCACTCAAGCCATGCGCCAGATCAAGCACCGGTGCAAAACTAAAATCGATACCACAGGCACGTAATTCGACGGCCATTAACCAGCCTGCATTTTCAGCTATTTGCCGGCTTTGCTGTAACCCGTCTTGTGCATCTTTGGTTTTCGCTAGCTTTGCATAGGTTGCTGCGGCAGGGATACGGCTAAAACCTTCATGAAAACGTTGTACCCGTCCACCTTCATGGTCGACCGCAACGAGGATCCTGGGAGATTTTATGTTGTGTATTTCTTCAACCAGTTTTGTTATCTGTTCAACTGATTCAAAATTTCGAGTAAACAGGATAACGCCACCCACTTCTGGCAGCAGTAATAATTTTCTTTCTGTTTCGCTGATGGATGTTCCTTCGAGATCAACCATCAATGGGCCAAGTGTCATAAGTCGTGCCTGATAAATAATCTACGTATAATAGAACAAAAATTGCCTCACCACAGAGGCACAGAGATCACAGAGA
>JADFWF010000215.1 GCA_015222965.1 Pseudomonadota bacterium
AAATCATCTAGCGCGCTACCATTAAACTGCTAATCACATTTTAAATCAAGCTTTTATAATAGTTATTTGTATGAGCTTGAACCTGGGTGTCGGCTTACGGCCAGAAGCGGAAGTCAAAAACAAAGTCAAAAGCTTATTCACCACAGAGGCACAGAGAGCACAGAGTTTTTTTATTGTTAGTTGCACCTGCGGCGCAACTAACAATCTATTATTCTTCCTCTGTGCACTCTGTGCCTCTGTGGTGAAAAAAGTTTTTAATCTTCTGTGCAAAAAAACGGCACTGCTCAAAAAGAGACAGCGCCGTTTTTATCTAAAAATCTAAAAAGATTTTTAAGCGTTCAAACCCTTGTAGTAATCAATCAATATCTTAGCTACTTCAGGACGTGAGAATTCTTTAGGTGGTGCCATGCCCTGGCCTAACATCTCGCGAACTTTAGTGCCTGATAAAAGAACGAAATCTTCTTTTTCATGATCAGGTGCTTCACACATCATTACAACTTTATCTAATTTCTTAGAGTAAGCAGTGTGGTCAGCTTCAAATATTTCGATGTCTAAAGAACCAGCAGGAACTTGCTCTTTAAAGATAGTCTGCGCATCGAATGCACCGTAGTGATCACCAACTCCCGCATGGTCACGACCGATGATGAAATGTGTTGCGCCCATGTTCTGACGGAATAGAGCATGCAGTACGCCTTCACGTGGACCAGCATAAAGCATATCGAAACCATAACCGGTAACCATCGCACTGTTTTTAGGGAAATACAGTTCAACCATCTTGCGGATAGCTGCATCACGAACAGGAGCAGGGATATCACCAGCTTTCAATTTACCAAGCAGCATGTGAATAACTAATCCATCACAACCTAAACGATCCATTGCCATGTGGCAAAGCTCTTCGTGTGCAAGGTGCATCGGGTTACGAGTCTGGAATGCAACAACCTTCTTCCAGCCACGCTCAGCGATCTCATTACGGATCTCAACAGCAGTACGGAATGTATCTGGGAATTCAGTCTGGAAGTATGAGAAATTCAGAACCTGGATAGGGCCAGAAAGACATACCTTGCCTTGTGAATTAAACGCATCAACGCCCGGGTGGTCTTCACCAGCAGCAGGTGCGTAAACTTTTTCAGTCATCATCGCCATGTCTTCGTCAGAAAACTCTTCGATGCCTTCAACGTTCATTACGGCAACAACAGGGTTACCTTCAACGTTTGGATCTTTAAGTGCAATGCGATCGCCAACAGAAATACCGTCAGCATTTTCAACCAGGTTTAACACTGGTGTTGGCCAGAACAGACCAGACGATGTTTTCATGTCTGTGGCAACTGAAAGTGCATCAGCTTTAGTCATGTAGCCTGTCAATGGGTTGAAGTAACCAGCGCCCATCATAACTGCATTAGCTGCTGTAGCAGAGCTAACAACGATAGAAGTCAGAGTTTCAGCTTCTTTTTGTAATTTATCGTTTTCTGCAGAATCGTATACGAACAATGGATTTAGTTCGTCTGAACCATGAGGTTTAATCATGTATTTTCTCCAAGTTATTATCGCGCTGGTCATTCAGGCCAGCCCAAATTTTAAAAATTCTTGTTATATAAGTGGTGTATGGGTGGTGTGACTTTTATCGTAAGAATCATTAACCACCTGAAATGCGCGCGTATTCTACCTTAAACCTGGCAGTTTTCGTAGTAAGCTAAAGTGGGTAGTGATGTTATGTTGACTGAGGTCAATCTTTTGCATCTTGTCAGAGATGTTGTGCATTTTTTGTTGATTTATATCAATGTGTTATTAGGAGATAGACGTATTATTTTAGTGGTGATTTAATCTATCAATAGTTAAGTGTAGCTGCCTGTGTTATGGCAGTTACGTAAATGTTCTCAAATATCCTATGGAGGAAAGCGCATGAAAACATTAATTACAGTAGCAGCAGCGGCATTATTTGTAGTATCAACTTCTGCCAGTGCCTGGTGGAATGATAACAACAACAGCAACTGGAACAATAGCAATCGCTGGAACAACGATGGCTATGGGTCTGGGTCTGGTTATGGCGATGGTTATGGCGACGGTTCTGGCGACATGGACGGTAGCTTCAACTTCGGTATGAGCGGTAATGCGCGCGGTAGCGGTCGTGGTGATGCTCGCAACCAATACTACGGCAGTGGAAACAATAACTGGGATAATCGTTGGGACAATAACAGTGGTTATTATGGTAACCGTGGTTATTATAATCGTCCTAACTATGGTCCTGGTCCTGGCTATTATAACCGTGGACCTGCTCCACAGGCACCTGCTGCACCGGCGCCTGCACCTGCACCAGCTCAGTAAAATGGTCTAGAGGCTATTTTATAGCAAGAAAAATGCCGGGCTAGCCCGGCATTTTTTATTTGTAACTATTGGTTATCGTTTAAATTCCTTCTAAATACTTCTTAACTACTTTTTCTGGTAAAGGAATGTAGCCATCTTTGATAACAATTTCCTGTCCTTGCTGGGAAAGTACCAGTTTGATAAATTCTTTGTCCAATGGCGCCAGCTCCTTGTTAGGGTGTTTGTTTACATAGACATAAAGGAAACGAGATAGCGGGTATTTTCCGGATACAGCATTTGCTGGTGTCGCTTCGATAAATTCTCCGCCCGATTTCTTCGTCAAAGGCACCGCACGTACACCGGATGTTTTATAACCGATACCAGAATAACCGATACCATTTACAGAACTAGACACTGACTGCACAACAGAAGCAGAACCAGGCTGCTCGTTTACGTTGTTCTTATAGTCACCTTTACACAGTGCTTTCTTTTTGAAGTAACCGTAGGTGCCAGATACAGAGTTACGGCCATAGATCTGGATGTCACGGTTCTTCCAGTTACCCGTTAAACCCAAACCGCCCCATTTAGTAATATTCTTGTCAGCACCACATTTTCTGGTCGATGAAAATACTGCATCAACATCAGGGATAGCCAGGCCTTTTATCGGATTGTCTTTATTTACATAAACGGCAAGGGCATCGATCGCAACCGGGATAGCGGTTGGTTTGTAGCCATAACGGTCTTCAAATGCAGCAATTTCTTTTGCTTTCATCTTACGGCTCATCGGGCCAAAGTTAGATGTGGCTTCTGTCAGAGCAGGTGGCGCAGTTGATGAACCGGCGGCCTGTATCTGAATGTTTACGTTCGGGTACGAGCGTTTAAATGACTCGGCCCATAAGGTCATCAGGTTTGCCAGGGTGTCAGAACCGACACTGGAAAGATTGCCAGAAATACCACTAACGGTCTTATATTCAGGTACACCTTCATCAACGGATACAGCTGAAACGTTTGTTGCAGCGAGCAGGCCAATGCTAACAATGGCGCTGGCTAATGTTGTTCGATTAAATTTCATTACTTTTAAACTCCAGGTAAATTAAGTATGAACATCTTGTCTTTAAATTATGAAAGTAAAATGACAGAGTTATTACAATATTGTTACAAGTGACGGTTCGACTTGAGAAGCCTTTATTATTGATTACTGTAGATTATTGATCGCTGTAGGAAAGAGGGAACTCGCAGCAGAACGTGCTGCCTTTACCCGGTTCGCTCAGGATATGTAAGCTCGCGTTATGTCGGTCGAGCACGTGTTTGACGATCGACAGTCCTAGTCCGGTACCGCCCTGTTCCCTGGATCGTCCTTCATCCACACGGTAAAAACGCTCTGTCAGTCTCGGGATATGTTCGTAATTGATGCCGACGCCGCTATCCTGTACACCGATAGTAATGCCGGTTTCGTGTGTGCTTGAAAAAACTTTTATATTGCCACCTTCAACTGTGTAGCGAATGGCATTGGTAAGAAGGTTTGAAAAAGCCATGCGCAACTCTTCATAGCTTCCATATAAATTTGCAGTGGTACCATCTTCTGTATCAATGACTAATTTGATATGGTGTTTATCCTGATCAAGTGAGCAAGCTTCATCATATACCTCGTTTAACAAGGTTTTGATATCCACTGTTTTCGTATAATCGACATTTTCTGATGATTCCAGTTTTGCCAGGTCGATCAGCTCCGTGATGATCCTGTTCATGCGCACTGTTTGCTGATGAATATTTTCCAGTGGGACTTTTATTTTTTCGTCTGCCTTATGTTGTAAAAATTCGATGTAACCAGACATAACAGTCAGTGGTGTACGTAATTCGTGTGATGCGTTTGAGATGAAATCACGCCGCATATCATCAAGCTGACTCAGTGATGTGATGTCACGTGCGCTTATCAGATGCTGACCGTCACCATAGGGGGTAATGCTTAATATTATTTTCCTCTGATTGATCGGGAATTTCAGTGGTTTTTTATAATCTGCTTTTAACAGGTAATTTACAAACTTGGGCTGACGGATCAAATTGTCGATACGCTGTCCGATATCGATATTGCTATGCAGGTTAAACATCTGCTTCGCAGCAGGATTGAACCACTCGATCTCATTTAACTCATTTAAAATAATTGTGGCATAGGGCAGTGCCTGTGTGGATTTTTGAAATTTATTAAGAATGGATGTCAGTTTACGGCGAGACTTGCGCTGACGTCTGTATAACTGGTAGAGCTGGTAATACACTTCATCCCAGATGCCTATCACTTCAGGCGTCTGTTTTGATGGTTCGGATAACCATTTGCTCAGCTGGTTAAGGTTGTATAAGTTCCAGACCACATAAACCAGCAGGCCAATAAACAGAAACAAGATAATTGACTCGTTTATCGTACCTATCACCAGCATGAAAAACATCCAAGAGGCAAGTAATACCAGTTCGCGCTTTAGGCTGGGTGTCAGTGCCATTATTGTCTCGAGAAGCGATAACCGCTGCCGTGAACGGTCTGTAATAGCGAATCCAGGTTAAATGGCTGAAGCTGTTTTCTCAGCCGCCTTATATGCACATCAACCGTACGTTCTTCGACATACACCTGTGAACCCCATACCTGGTCGAGCAATTGTGTGCGGGTAAATACGCGGTCAGTATGTGACATAAAGTAGTGCAATAAACGAAACTCGGTGGGGGACAACTCCAACGCTGTATCATTTACTTTTACACGATGACTGACAGGATCCAAAAACAGTTCACCGATATGCAAGGGTTGTTCGTCAGGCATAGAACGACGTAATAATGCCTGGATTCTCGAGTTTAATTCGCGCACAGAAAATGGTTTGGTGACGTAGTCATCTGCGCCGACATCGAGTCCCAGGATACGGTCTTCTTCTTCTGTTTTGGCAGTGACCATGATAACGGGTAACATCGAATGATATTTTCGGATACGGTGCAGCAGGTCTATACCGCTGTTATCCGGCAGCATCCAGTCGAGCAGTACCAGGTCGAGTGCTTTATTCTGAATCATGTCCCAGCCTTCTTTTACGGTATACGCATGGTGCAGTGTATAACCTTCAGCAGACAAAGAATACTTGAGCATGTCCTGTATGCCGGGGTCGTCCTCAACGATTAGAAGGTTTGCATGTTTCATCATTCAAATCCGTATAATTCAGGCCTGTTATGAAAAAATATCTTTCTCAACTTCATCTATATCAAGGTGACGTATGTCTTTGCCTTTCACCAGGTAGATTACATATTCGCCGATATTTTTTGCGTGGTCACCTATACGTTCCAGTGCACGTGCGGCCCAGATCACATCGAGCACTTCAGAGATTCTTCTGGGATCTTCCATCATGTAGGTGATCAGCATGCGGATCAGGTCCTGGTATTCTTTATCGGCTATCTCATCATCGCGCACGACTTTGAGTGCAGCATCCACGTCCAGGCGTGCATAGGCATCCAGCACATCATGAACCATGCGTTTTACCTGGTCACCAAGATGACGTATACCTGCATAACGGCTGTGAAAACCGACATCATCTTCAGCCAGGCTCAGAGCCATCTTTGCAATTTTTTCTGCTTCGTCACCGATGCGCTCGAGATCGGTAATGGTTTTAATGACGGCGATGACCATTCTTAAATCGGTAGCAGCAGGCTGACGTCTTGCCAGTATCTGTGTGCAGGCCTCATCGATCTTAACTTCCAGTGCATTGACTTTATGGTCTTTAAGGATGATTTTTTCAGCACCGGGTGCATTGGTGGTCTGTAATGCTTCGATCGCACCATGTATCTGCTGTTCGACCAGGCCGCCCATCTTTAATACCTGGTTGCGAAGATTTTCCATTTCTTTATCAAACTGATGGGATATATGCTGGCTTGTGCTGTTTGAGTCCATAATTAAACCTCGTTGCTTTGTTTAAATATTATTAGCCGTATCGGCCAGTAATATAATCTTCAGTCTGTTTTTTCGTCGGGTTGGTAAAAATTTCAGTGGTTTTGCCAAACTCGATCATCTCGCCCAGGTACATAAATGCGGTTTCATCGGAAACACGGGCTGCCTGCTGCATATTGTGCGTAACGATAAGAATAGTGTACTGCGATTTTAACTCGTGTATAAGCTCTTCAATTTTTAGCGTCGATATAGGATCAAGTGCTGAAGCAGGTTCGTCCAGCAATAATATCTCCGGTTCGATAGCGATAGCACGTGCGATCACAAGACGTTGCTGCTGGCCACCGGACAATCCCAGTCCGCTTTCATCCAGACGGTCTTTGACTTCATCCCACAGCGCAGAACCTTTGAGCGCCCATTCCACTTTTTCTTCCAGCAGACGACGTTTGTTGATGCCTTGCAGGCGCAAACCGTAAGCCACATTTTCAAATATGCTCATGGGAAAGGGATTGGGTTTTTGAAATACCATGCCAACACGTTGCCGCAGTGCCGTTACATCGATGTCAGACGCGTAGATGTTTTTTCCATCAAGTATGATCTCGCCTTCGACGCGTACACTATCAACAAGATCATTCATCCGGTTGAAACAGCGAAGCAGGGTTGATTTACCGCAGCCGCTGGGACCGATGAACGCTGTCACACGATTTCTTTTTAATTGAAAACTGACGTCAGTTAATGCCTGCGTGTCACCGTAAAATAAATTCAGCTTTTGCACGTCCATACATACTTTGCCTGTTCCCGTATTAGCAGAAGCAGTGAGCAAAGCGGGATCAATTTTTGTCGCTATAGATTCAGTCATGTTCATTCCGGTTTATCTATCCACATCAGTTGTCACGTTAGTTGTTTTATGGGTAATCAT
>JADFWF010000216.1 GCA_015222965.1 Pseudomonadota bacterium
CCGTTTGTATTTATCCGGCCTGATTCAAAGACAACGTTATTGCTGCTGTCAGTCACTTTGAAGTTGAGCCACATGCGACGTGACGGGTAACCTGTTGGTGTCTTATGGCCTGAGTTATTCTGCATTTTTACCTGCGCTTCCAGCACACCATTGTTTACCGATGCTGAGACAAGCGTTATGGTTACAGCGCTCCGTAGCATGTCCCGTGCACGGCTGATACTCAGGTCCATATCACCACTGGTCACATCAAGTTGCGCTGCATTATTTTTCAGCAGGGTCAGCATCGTCGTGTTCGCGCCCACCAGCTGGTGTTTTGCAAAACCATCTTTTGTTCCCAGCCAACGTGGACGATTAGAAACTTTTGAGGTGGTTTTCGGCATATGGCAATCCTGACAACTCTGCGGATTACTGCCAGCGTCATCAAAGATCGAATTCTGCCATTCGGTATAAGGCATCTGTTCAGGAAATTCTGACTCAGGTGTTGTGGTCAACACATCGCCATTGGCATCGACAAAAGGTGTTTTTAGATCGTGACAGGTCGCACAGACGGCTGAGTCTGAAATATGCGCACTGTATTCCGGGGTATAACCGGTATTGTTGACCATCGGCTGACCGAAGATATCACTGTACTGCCCGTAGATGGTTTTAGTATCATTGATCGTGTAGTGACCGGAAGCGCCCGCCGGTGTTCCCAGCGTGGAATCATCTTTGATCTGGTGACACACGGTACAGCTGACACCATTCATACCGGCGTCATGTAACGCATGATCAGAATCCAGGATACCGTCGGGGCCAAACAAGGTTACTTCTCCACCCTGCACCTGGGTTATTTCAAAATGCGCCATCGGTGCATGGCACTTTGTGCACTTGTCATTGATCACTGAAGACAGATGCGGGTTACGTTCTAACTCGGTCGCTACCTTGGCACGCCAGAAAGGGTCCTTGGTCGCATTCGCCATCATCGATGTGCCCCAGTCCCTGACGATGGACACGTTTTCACCAGAGGTATCCGTCAGCCCGTCATGGCACTGAGCACAGTTACCTGAGCCTGAAAAATGTGAGGTAGTAAAATTATCGTTCTCTGCCTGTGCAGTGAGAGATAAAAGACAAAACAGGATACAAACTGATATGGTTGAAAAGATTTTATTCATTTTAAGCCCCCGGCGTTTCTATTTCTTAGCATTTCTGGTTACTGCTGCATTATGTATACTCCTTTAGAATATAAATCCCCAGCTCCTTGTTCGTTCATTTTCGTACGTTTTTTAAAACAGATATTTTCTTTTTATATCATATGCTTGCAGATTCCGAGGGGACTTACACGATAACATTCAGATAATGAAAAGCAGTATATTTCATATTAATACTTACTGATAAAGCGTAGACTGTTTCTATATTGCTGTAATGAGCATCATCGTATTTGTCAGCACAACTGACATGCGTTACCTTTAAAAAACGGATGGCGCATACGAGATTGAGGTACACCATGAGCAACACAACTTTTCAGGAACACAAGGCATGGGATCTGCCGATCAGGATCTTTCACTGGGTCAACTTTACTATGGTGGTCTGTCTGATCTTTATGGGCCTGATCATGCTGTTCAAGAAAGAGCTCGGCATAACCGGGATAGACGCTAAAGTAGGCTTAAAAGAAGTTCACATCATCATCGGTTACGTCTTCGTCCTAAATCTTGTCTGGCGAATCATCTGGGGCTTTATTGGCAACAGATATGCACGATGGAATAATATTTTTCCGGGTAAAGGTTTTCTCAGCAATATTCGCCATTACCTTAAATCTGTAAAAAGCGGCGATGCCGAACAGTACATCGGCCACAATCCGATGGGGCGCCTGGCGATATCATTCATTTACTTACTTCTTTTAACGATGGCAATAACCGGTCTGGTACGTGCAGGTACTGATATTTATTACCCGCCCTTTGGCTCAATGGTTGCAGACTATATTACCGAACCTGGTACTGATCCAGACAGTATCTTGCCTTATGTTGCAGACGGAACGGACAAAGATAAAGTCGCCACATTAAAAGCGTTCAAAGGCCCTTTTGGAAAAGTACACCTCTACGGCTCTTACATTCTGATGTTTATGATCGTGCTTCACATCTTCTTTGTGGTGCGCGTTGAGATCAAGGAGGGAGGCAGTTTGATTACCGCCATGTTTACAGGCAAAAAAATACTGGCGAAGAAGCCAGTTGATTTAGATTGAATGAAACGGCCTGCGACGGCCTCTAAGGCTAATTTTTAAACAGTCAGAACAACTTCTTCTGAAAAAGCACTCTCGCGGCCGTCAACATCGATGGTTGTAATAACAAAGTAATAGATACCATCTGGTACATCAAATGTGATCTCGTCTATGTAAGCATCGTTAATATTTATCGTCTGTGTATAACTGCCCTGGGTTGTTCCGTAATGAACTCGGTAACCTGCTATTTCAGCCATTGATATAGGAGTCTCATCCTCTCTCGCTACAGGTGCGGTCCAGTTCAGAGAGCCTTTTGCTGAAACAGCGCTTTCTTCAATGGCGCTTTCTTCAGCAGCGTTCTCTTCGAGAATATTCTCCTCGAAAAGATTATTGTCGATACTACCATCAGCATTCGCAAGACCGCCCTCACCACCAGCGACAAAACAGCCAGCCAACTGAAATACCATTAACAGCGTAACCATTCCTTTTAAAACAAGGCGTGTCGTATCATTTGTCATTGTTTGATTCGTTTTCATTGTTGTTCCCCAAAATTTCTTAAATTTGTAATTGTTTTTTTGTTTTTGTGCATTTGTTGAAGTGATTAAAGTTGAAAAAATGACACCCTGATTTGAGCCAGTTCACAGTTCCACAACCGTTTTAGCTCGTATACAGAGGATTCTTGATGGAGTTCACAATTACCGGGGAAGTCGATGGCGAATTGAGATCTTTGTGGAATCACGTTGCCAGGCTATCGGCGTGAAACAGACAAAAAAAGTGTGATATGGAGCACATCAGAAAAGATCAGCGCGTGCTCAAGCGCTATTGTTGCTTGCCAGCTAATCGATCAACAGATGGCCAAACCAGGCAAACATGCCTAACGAAATACCTGTTACGAACTGAGCATGAACCAGGTGAGAGAACTTCTTCAGCTCTTTAGGCGAATACCGCCACGTTAGAAACATGCCGAACAGACCCTGCCACACTACCAGCACCAGCACAGCCTGAAAGAACAGATTATCCAGAGGAATTCCCATCATTACGATATGCAGCAGGATGACTGCCACCGTCGCGATGCCAACATAGACATGGGTTCGATTCAGAAAACAGAGCAAACGCTCAAAGATCGAAGCCGCTGCCGGCGGTGAATAATCAGGCAGGATACGTCTTGCTAACGCACCTTTACCCATCAACAGTTTCAGCAGAGTGCGTGCGTAGATAAAGAGCAACGCCCATAAACCGATTTCACCAAAACCCTCGCCTATCTCACTGAGAAACGTTTCATTTTCAGCTATCGGTGGATAGGTGTTGTAGGCATAGATAAAGTACACGATCGACGCGGCCAGGACAGCCACCGTATAAATCAAAACACCTCTAATATTTTTTATCACTATATATTTTTAGATCCATATAAAAACGGCAGCCAGATTACTCCAGTTGCCGTTTTTTTCTCAGCTTATTTCTTTCGTTTTTTTAATCAAAGAAAAGCCCCAGTGCTATCTTTAGCGTTTAGCTGCAAACCATCAGGGCCAGTCTCACCAGTATCAGGTATCCATGGCGCCAGGCAGCTACGGTCTTTCACGCAAGGGTCGGTCAGTGCTTTCAAAAACTCGACCAGGTCGGCCACATCAGCTTCAGTAAACGCAACGTTGCGATGCACGCCGGAAAAATTACTGGCACGATTAGCTTCAAGCTGAGTAAGCGCAAACTGTGTATTGGTCAGCATGTCGGCAGCCTGCACCGTTGAATCCAGCTGAGAAAAATCATAGTTTGCAATCGCTTCTGCCGGATTTAACATGTGACGCACCATGTTTTCCAGCGATGTATAAGCGCCTGCATGGCCCCACGGTCCAGTCACTTCTACATTTAGCAATGACGGTGTTCTGAAGCGGTACATATCAAAATCAAGCTGACTTTCTCTGAAACGGCCAAAGTCATCGTTGCTCAATGTGCCATTATCATCACCTTTACCGCGACCGATCTGAGGCGTTGCAAGCACGTGGTATTGCTCATCAGTAAGGAAATTACCAGCATGACAAGAGATACAGTTAGCGCCACCCATAGGAATACTGCTTAAAAACATCTTCGCACCACGCTTGGCCGAGTCGCTGATCGCCGTTTTGTTCCCCTCAACATAAGCCTTCCACGGGGAGTTTACAAATACCTGAGAGCGCTCATATTCACCGATAGACTCGGCGATACGATCGTAACTTATAGCCGAATCACCATAAGCAATCACAAACTCATTTCCCCAGTCGATGTCGCCCGCCAGTTTTACTGCAAGTGCATCACGAATTTTATCGTTGGTATCCTGAGTCGGAAGGCTAAAGCCATGCATCTGTTCGGGTGAAGTCACCGGGAAACGCGATTGCGCTGCTACCAGTGTATCATTGGCCGCTCTCGGATCAGCCACACCGAATTCCGAGTCTGGCGTACGTATACCTAAACCATCAACACCATCATCACCATTTGCACCAGCTATCTTACTCAAACTTTCAACCCGGCCATCATGAAACAAAACCTGATCCCACATGCCGATATTGAATGTTGTCGGTGCATTTCTTGGCACGGTTGGACCGCCATCAAATACACCACCTACCGCTGCCACATCGTGGAGACGCCCCGGACCTAACAGGTCAGGATCTTCGGCACCAACACCGATCGATAAAGATAAATTATCACCACCACCCAGCGAAGGATGATGACAGGTCACACATGCAGAATCATCATCACCACCAAGACCTTTAGTGAAAAACAGTTTTTTACCTAGTTGCGGTTTCGGGTCATCAATAGAGGGCAGCGTTCTCCCGGTGCTTGGGTCTCCCGTTAACCCCCTTACTATAGCCAGTGACATGACATCGACATCAAGGTCAGCGTCGTCACTACTGCAAGCTGTTATCAACAAACAAGCGGAAACAATGGCCAATGTTAATAATTGACTAGAGTCATTATTTCTTTTTTTACTTTTATACAACAACTTTACAACTCCTCTACAACAGATATTCTTAAATATTTAAACGATTTTAGACAACAGCAATCAGCTAATTGTTCATTGAGACAGAAGCTTTTCCACGAGTTGAATAGCTTCAGGCGAAGTCCAGTCATCAGTACCAACGATACGGCTTATTATTTTTCCATCACGGTCGATCAAAAAACTTGTTGGCATATTGGATACTTTATACAGATCGCTCACTTCACTTTCCGGATCCAGAAGAATGGGAAAATTCAGATCAAGCAATTTAGAAAATGTTTCGATGCGTCCTCGCGAGCCTTCATCAACAGAGATAGCGGCGATCACCAGGTCCTGCTCTTTATATTTCTGCCAGATTGTTTCCATTCCTGGCATCTCCGCGCGACACGGCATGCACCATGTAGCCCAGAAATTAAGCAATACGATCTTGCCCCTGTAATCTTTCAGACCGGTATTGCCGCCCGCCAGGTTTTCTATCTCAAAACCGGGGGCTTGTTGACGGGTGTCTTCGGGAACAATGATTAGATCTTTAAGCGGATTAGCCGCATCAGCGGTACCGCCAAGGGTAAATAACAAAAGGAAAATAAAATTTTTGTTCATAAATAATTCTTCAGCTTGATAAGCAACTTGCTGGCTCTCTGACATCAGGTTATGTGGGGCTGACACTACCC